>JAYYJC010000433.1:0-15964 GCA_036146655.1 Myxococcota bacterium
AGTTTGTCGGTCATTTTCATCCTTTGGTCTCCAGCCAATGATCGGAAGAAATGTACATGAGTCATTGTGGCTTGGCCATTCTATTCTAGTCTTGGGTCCGAAACGAGTGACTCTTAAACCCAATAGGAGAGAAAAGCTTTCAATCCAGTCAATGCGATGACATACCTTTGAGTTGTCCTCAAAATCTTGGGGTTCAAAAGACCACGGATTTTTAATTGCCGAGGGAATACCGACAGGCATCAGGTGAACCATTGACAACGGATCTGCCCCCTGTCGATGAGGTAGGACACATTGCTCAACCTGACTGACGGCCGCATCGACCGGTTCAAGCATCAGCACTTTAATCATCTGAGATATGCCAGTATTCTTTGAGACTTCTTTTTTTGTCCAATCACTTGCAAAGACGACTTTCTTCAGACGAGTCTTTAATACGGATTCAAAATACTCCGCACATTCAATCAAAATGTACTTCCGCTGTGAATGATTTCGCCGATTGAACTCAATAACAGACTGTCCGGCGCTGCCAGAGCCTGCAAAGAAATCCAATAAAGTGCCTTGAGAGTTGACCTGTCCAATTTGCTCCAAGATCTGAAACAATTTTTGGGGTTTTTTCCCACCTCGAAACGGAACCCCCCCTTCTTTTGAACACCGACTCCACGGTTCTGAAAGATCATAATAATTGGGCATTGGAAGTGAGTGATCTCGCTCGACATACCCTTGATAATAGAAACCATTTTGCGCAGAGGCTCGAAAAGGTTGACGCACATATCGGTAACCAAGCCCGTCTCCACGCATCCCCATTCCGATAATTTTATACAAAGCACCTTCTCCGTCAATGGATCGCCTTTGCCGAAGATGGGCCTCATAAAACGCACTGGCTGAGCCCTTTTGAGTAATTAACGAACCCCGAATATTATAGGACTTAAAGTGGTTTTTTGATCCCTTTTGATGCTTAATTAATTTATAGTCACTTTGATAATAGACTTCAATCTTTGCATAAGGTTCAATTTGGAGTACAGCTTGAGGTGAATCGGACAACATCTGTATCTCATAAACATACTGAGCCATTGGATCTTTTTTGGGTTGACGACGGCCAGGCACAAATTTCTTATTTTTGGATACCATATGAACATCTTCAAGAACCTCTTGAATGGGAATGTCTTTACGCAGAATGCGATCTTCATGCCGGACCTTAATCGACAACCGTGCCTGATAACACTCTGGGCCCCATATTGACTTAAGCAGAGTTTCAAGCTCGCGGCTTTCATTGTCATTGATACTCGCAAACAAAACACCTGTCTGTTTTAAAAAGGCATCAGCGAGCTTTAGCCGTTCCATCATCATACTTTGCCAGTTTTGATGCGGATATGAATCTCGGTAAGCGAAAGTATCGAGCCCTGTATTGTACGGCGGATCGATGTAAATTGTATCCACTTCGTCCGAAAATCGACTGTAAATAAGCCTCAGTGCAGCTGCATTCTCACCACGGATGATTATACCATCACAGGCTGAGTCTATGTCTTGGAAAGAAGCCAAAAGAAGATGCTTAAAATCGGAATCGAAGAACTGAGTATCCAACATCATAAATGGATGGGCACAAAGAAAAGAAATATCAATTCCATCTGCTGGTGTCTTTAATTGATAAAGATTGCACCAAGACTCCAACTGACGGGTATTTTGAAGAACAACTGGTAGAAGGTCTTTAGGAACGCGGTCAAGAGTCACGCAGTACTCCGTCGACACCACCAATCTTTGTTTCAGATGAATGGCTTTTCGAAGATCTTCTGACTTTCCAAGTGCATTAATCACAATATTAGCAAGTTCAGACAACAACACTTCTTGGGATTGAAACCGGATTTGTTTTTCATTCGCCCGATTTTGCAGACAGAGGTCAGTGAAACGCTCTAACTGAAACATGCTTTGACTTTGACGCCACTCATGGAGGTATATTGACCACTTTTTTTGCAAATACGCCTTTAAATCCAAATAGATTCGATGGCTTTCTTTAAAATCAGGATTTTCGATAAATACAAATGGGAGGCGTACTCTGGACTGTAATGTGTGCTCTTCTGACATCGAATGATGAACTTGCTTTAAAAATTCCAAGACCTCTCTTTGCGCAATTGTAATTTGATTTTGCAGCTCTGATGACCCAAGTCCTAAACCAGCCCAATCAGACTCCCAAATGGTGTTTAAACATCTTTCTAAATCCCAAGAGAGTTCACACTTCAATGCGTTGTACAAAGTGTTTTTTTGATTCCATCCTGTAGCGGTCATCACTTGAAGAACAAAAGAATTATGGTCAGCCATTACACCATACCGAAACAAAATAAAAGCACAACATTAATCCTGATATATCCACATGAAACCCACCATTGAAAGACAATCCAATGATGAGGTGAGACCTCAAAATGGCTCCTATATTTTAAGGTATTTCTTACACAAATGACCTAAAATTATTGTCATGTATTTAAAGCGACTTTTATTCATATTGTGTGGGGCGATCTTTGGCATTCTTTGCCTTGAGTGGTCACTTCGAATCTATATCCACAGTCAATACGCTGTGGGCACCCCATTTAGAGACCCCAGCCGGTATGCAGATCCATTAACTGAAGACACTTATTGGATGCTTTGGCAAATGTGGAATCCCAGTCCAAGCTTTACCCTTGATGCGGAATTGGGTTGGGTTGGTTCTTTTCGACCAAAGACATACTTGCACGATGATCGTCACACGCTCCAAAGCCGCCGCCCCGTAATTCTGTTGGGAGATTCATTTTCAGCTTGTGTCCCAGAGGAAAAATGTTTCGAAAGTCTTCTTGAAAATAATCCAACTTTTGCGAAATCCCATCGCCTCCTTAATTTTGGTGTTGGTGGATACGGACTGGATCAGATCACCCTATTGCTTGAAAAGATATCTCCAAATTATCCAGATGCCATCATAATTTTCGGCCTAATGACACTAGACATTGACCGAAGCCATCTCCGTATCAGAGAGTCTTCTAAACCTTTTTTTGAAGTCCATCAGGGTGACTTTCATTTAAGAGGGACCGAAGAAAATAAAGCCATTAAACTGCCACCATTTCCCAATTTCAGTGCCTTGTTTCGATTGATGTTGTATTCGAAGGCCATGCCACAGTTCATCAAAAAACGAATCACTTCAAAGACAAAGCGTATAGCAGAAAAGCAAATGCGAAGCACATATCTCCTGAACCGTGCCAATAGTGTACTCAAACATCATGAACATCATTTTTTGATTTTTCAACCCAAATCAAGCATTCGGACATCAACCTGGAGAGAAGCACATTTAAAAATCTGGTTAGAAGAACACCAAAAGTCCAGCATTTGGGCAAAGTACCTCATCGTAAATTCAAATCCTGAAGTAGATTTGTCGAAAATGTTTCGTAACGGCGACGGACATCCCACCACAAGACAGAACCAATTGGTCTCCGATGCCATTGCGAACATTATAATGAGACACCCAAACCCAAGCCCCTGAAAGAATATCACATTAATCATTTAACAAAGAGGTGTATCACCGAGACAGACAGGAAAAATAAGGATATAATAAGTTTGGAGTTATTGAATGAAATCCCCACTTAATCAATCCATCAGCCAACTGCTTAAAAGCAAATGCATCCGCATTACAAACCCAAGACGGGTCATTGCAGAACATTTGTTTCAGGGTTCATGTCGCCACCTGACAGCAGAACAGTTGGCGAATGAACTGAAGTCTGAAGGACACAACATTGCGCTGGCAACGGTTTACAATACCCTCAACATATTTTCCGACAAAGGCTTGCTCAAAGTGGTTCCGCTAACCCCAGTGCTCAACATTTATGACACCAACACATCGTCGCATCACCACATATACAATGAGATTACTGGTGAAATTATTGACGCACCCAACAACATATTTGAGGGTCAAATACAAAAAGACCTACTGCCTGAAGGAGTCACCCTCACAGGCATAGATGTGGTTCTAAGGGTTCAGTAGATTTGGTTCTAAGCACCTTCAATCAGACATGTTTTTTAACTGAAGGGCGAGACGAAACAATAGCAAAAAATTAATACATCAGTCTTTAAGCTGACTTAGCCATTGTCATTGAGGTCTGACTTAAGTGCAGCAATTTGCTCTTCGGTGAAGTTTTGTTCGCCGAATAAACTGGGATCACTGTGATCACAACCAACTGCTACCGGACACTGGCCCTTCACATCAAACTTCAAATATTGAACAGAGGAAAGACGGGTGTCTCCAATTTGCGTGGGATCCCATGTGGCTCTTGCTTTGTCTCCATTTTCGAGCTTTAAGTACAAAGTTGGAAGAAGGTCAAGCCATGCACTTAACTTTGCTGGGCGAGACTCTTCAGGAACCGCAATCAGCAAGACAACACCAAGCTCTCCAGGACCACCAAGTAAGCCATTGAAAACATCGATTTCTTCTTGGATGCTGCTTTCTCTTACTATTTTTTCAACCCGTATCATTTCTTGGATTTGGTACCAAACTGTGTCGTGATTCTCGAAGAGAAACAACAAATGGCTCCCAAGCATCACTCGACGAACTTCCTTAACTTCGAGTATACGGGGGCGAGTGACAGGTCTTTCATCTGTGTATGTTTGGTAATCTTGAATTTCAGAACGCTGGACAAGTCGCATGATTATCCTCCTCAGGATGATGATTATTTGTCTTCTGGACCAGACCTAGGAACAGGCAAGGCTGTAAATCCATTTTCTCTATAGGCACGAGCGAGAATACTCATTGGATGCATGGGCTTTACACCTGCAAACTGCTGAAACTGAATGGCCGCAAGTGGACAATCCGTCGCCCATATTTCTGCTTCGTTTGCTTGCATGCCATCAAAGGCCTTCTTTCCATATTTTTGTGAGGGCTCAAATCCTTCAACAGACATGGCATAGGTCCCGTCGTGTCCACAACACTCAATGACAGATTTGATTTTCATTTTGTTGCCGTCAGTATTGGGTATTTTACGGAGTAGATCTCTGCCCTTGAACCCTTTTCCTTGGGCACGCAAATGACATGGCGCATGGTAAGAGACCGTGACACCAGGAGACGATTTGAATTCAGTGTTAAACCGTTCCTCATTTCGGATGGACCATAAAAATTCAGAAATATCCATAACCAATTCAGCGAGTTGCTCTGCGCGTGCCCGATCAGAGCCCTCAAGAAGTTCAGGATACTCTCGACGCATCATCATTGAACAGGTCGGATTGATGACAAGCACTGGTTTTTTCGCATCTATCCAAGGTCCAAGGCGATCAAGATTGTGCTTTGCACGCTCACGAAGCGTTGGCAAATCTCCCTTTTCCCAAGCCGGCATACCACAGCAACCAAGGCCACCAGTACAGTCCATACATACGCTGTTTGCGTCCATGACTTCACATGCGTCTCGACCAATCTGAGGATCGTTATTTTGAACATAGCAAGTCTGAAACAACACAGCCTCAGAGTTGACAGTAGGCTCGTCTTTGATGTGGCCTTCTCTTCGTGCCCATTTTTCAAAGGTGGTGCCAGCAAACTCAGGAAGAAGTTTGTCTCGGTGAACCCCAAGAACCTGTTCCAAAAACCACCGATGTATGGCAACTCGATTCATGGCGTTGGCAAGACCAAAACTCAATCGAGCAGCTTGCCCAGCAAAGTCGGGATTTCCAAGAATTTTGTGTCTAAATGCGACACCGTTTTCTTTGGCATCGATCGCTTTAAATCGATGAACCAGTTTTGGAAAGTCGAGCATAAACTCGTGACCTTCACGAGGAGTATAGGGGCATTCGACTTCACATAACTTACACTGAAAGCACGAATCCATAATGCTTTTGGTTTGAGGCTTTGTGATTTGCCTGACATCACCGTCATACTGATCATCAATTAAAGAGAACAGATCCGGGAAACTGTCACAGTACTTGAAACACATACGGCAGCCGTGACACAGCTCAAAAGCACGGGTAAGTTCTTTTTGAAGGGCATCCTTGTCCCAGTATTTGGCCTCTGAAGGGTCATACGACATCCCATCTGTCGGAAGGTAGGAAATAATATCAGACATTTGGCCTCCAAATGATAATCAACTGAGTAAAGGAGGGTTGCTAAGGCGAAGGAGTCGCCTTAGCAATCCAAAGAACGCCCTAAAAGTTATCGTCGAGCAGTTTCTGAAACTTATTGGCATGTGAACGCTCAGCTTTTGCCAAGGTTTCAAACCAATCAGCGATTTCACCGAAACCTTCAGTACGAGCAGTCGCTGCCATCGCTGGGTACATATCGGTGTATTCATGCGTTTCGCCAGCAACGGATGCCTTTAGGTTGTCTTCAGTGTCGCCAATGGGAAGACCTGTAGCAGGATCACCAACTTGCTTAAGATAATCAAGGTGCCCATGCGCATGACCTGTCTCGCCTTCAGCTGTTTCTCTGAAGTTTCCAGCAATGCTGGGGTAGCCTTCGATATCAGCTTTCTTTGCCATCCAAAGATAACGACGATTGGCTTGAGATTCGCCCGCAAATGCGGCCTTGAGATTGTCGTGGGTTTGTGTGCCATTTAAATTAGCCATAGCAACGCTCCAAAATTGAGATGAAATAAAATCAGCATCAATTGATGCTACAGTCTTCTTTAGAACAATTCTAAATAAGCGTCAAATTGAAAACCGAAATAATTTGAGTGAACCATTTAGCGTCGATGTGATGCCAGATCTGCATCATCACGAACCACTTGTCTTCAAATGTAAATTTAAGGATACAAACCTAGATTTTTGATCCTTTGAACACTTAATTTGCTAAAATGAAATTTCATTATTGATACATATATTTATGTTAAACATTGTCCCCGACCATATTGAGCCAGAAAATGCCTTAAATACGAGCCAGATTAAGAACTGGTCGTACACCATTCTTAAGTTGCATCAAAGGCAGTTGCCAGGGTTAAAAGGTAAATTACCCAGTAAACCCAAAACCATTTCCGACATTCTGAAATGGCTTGAGGACAATCGTCAATCAACGATCCGTTCAACACAAATCCGTAAAGCCGCACAAGTTCTATTGCCAAGTATCCTTTATGTGGTTGGTGGTGCATGGCTAAGCACCATATTTTCCTTGCTAACGGTGGGGCTGTACTTTGTTCCTTTTGTTCTGGTTGTTGTTCGCTATGTCTTAAAGTTCAGCCAACAGCGCCGACAGTTTGAACGGATTACCGCCCCAGAGCACGCAAAAGCACTCCAAGAGCAAATAATTGCGCTCCAGAAATCAGCTCTGTCAGCCACTAAGCAGACACCTCCTTCGTTTTCAAACGAAGAAGGCCTTTTGTTTTCCTATATGCTCCAAAAGGATTCAAACTCGTCAGAGTATCACATCATTTCTTTCAGAAGTGCAACAGAAGTCTTGTCTGAACCATCCATTGCATTTCTTTCCTTAATCGCAAAAACATGCTTGCCCAAAGCTGAGGCGCCAATCGTCTTTAAAGCAACCGAAGAGGTTTTTCATTTGCTTTATACACATGAAGGTGACGAGCCATTTAAGGCCAATACACCCAATCAACTTGAACTTCAGGACATACTCGATGATCTGTGGTTGATTGTGCACCACCAACACCCATCACAATCTGTATCCGATTAAACCAAGACTGAAACGACCGTTTCACTCTGACTCTGATCTTGCGGCACATCAAACCGACAATCGGTTAAGCTTGACTGATGTCAACTGCCAAGAAATTTACCTTTTCAATGGTTTTCATTTCTCTCCTAATCCTCATGAGTGAAATGGCCTTTGCCGTGATTGGTCAGATTCAAATGCTCGAGCGACAACGCAGCATTCAACCCAATCAACCACAGATTGTCACACTCGGAGATTCTGTTACTCAAGGCGGTTATCCAAGACCTTTACAGTCTCGATTAGGGGAAGGCTGGTTGATACAAGATCTTGCTGCCTCTGGTCGAGGATTGGACTATGCCGTCGATACTCTAAACAGCAAATCAAAGGAATGGCTTGAACAACAAACAATTATATTGCTTATGGTTGGACACAACGACTGCATGTACCTTCAATCTTTTGCACAACAACATCACACCGAAGAGACGGACAATTGGGTGACACACAGTAAAAGAATTCTGCGAAAGTTGAGAACCTTTCGAGTTCTGGTTCAAGTTGTAACCCGGTTTCGGTCTGCGTCTGCGCCCACTCTAATCCGAGAACCCCCGCCCAGATTAGGGTCCACCCAAGAACTGCGTTATTGTCAACAGACCATTGACACTGGTTTAGCCGAGATCAACGCATTGACCATCAAGAACGGCCACGGGCTGAGTTTATTGACCTACCCCATTCCCACTAAACTCTCAGGCAAAGACAGACGGCCAGACCATCTTTTACATGTCAATCGGCTCGTCAACCGATTGTTGATTCAAAGTGCTCAAAAATACGCTATAGACTTGATAGATACCGCTCAATGTATGGCCAATAAGCCTCGTGCTTTATGGGAATCAGACGCCGTTCATCTGACCAACGAGGGTGATCAAGCCTTCGCTGACTGCCTCCTTCCTTTGCTTTCTTTGGATCGAATATGATTGTACTTCTTGTTCTTCTGGCCTGCTCAGAAACCAAGCCCGCTTCTTCTGATGACGCAGAAAAACCTTGGTTAAACGACACTGACAATTCTTTTAATGCACCCAGTTCTGAGCCGTCTGGTGAACCGTCCTCTGAACCAAGTACAGAAGATACATCGACACCCCCTCCCATGACCGATATGGACAGCGATGGATTTGAGCCCCCGCTTGATTGTGATGACACTGATGACTGGGTCATCCCTCAAATTGACTTACTTCCTCTCCCATTGTTCCGTTGCGGTATGGGTCAAATGCTTCACGCAATTGAAAGTGAACAAGGCTGGAACGCAACTGCAGATTATGGAGAAGTGACATTGTCTGTCGGAACGGGCTGTATCGGTCAAGCACTGCAATTGGATTACAGCCTTGATAATAGCATCGGCTCAGATGGTGTACTGGTCCACAAATCCTTCCCAGCCGTGGACATTGGTGGAAAATCGTTTCTGTTGCTTTCCTTTCTTGGCGAGCACGACACAGAAACGCTTGACTTGACTTTTTCTATTTCTGATGGAAGCTGTACCGGAGAGTTCACTTTGCCTGGTGGAAGTGCACTTGGTGCTTGGCGTCCAGCAATCGTTCCCATACAACGGTTTTCAGGAGATGGCTGTGCGCCTAACCTTTCCAATATTGGCGAATACAGTGTCCATATTTCAAGTCAGGAAGGCAGTCCTTCTGGAACTCTTTATCTAGACGATGTGATGGCCTTGAACGCCTCAGACCTGAGCCCAGACATACGAACTCGTTTCTGTCCGCCATTGGATGTATCAGAATCCAAACTCATGCTTGCAAATGCCATACTCAACAGCGTTGAAGTCAGCCAAACATCCAAGGGTCATTCTATTCCAGAAGCTTGGCTTGGCCAAGAAAGTCGAAGCAGCTATGCCGCTGCCTTGTCTCTAATAGTACTGTCATTGGAATATGCACATACGGGAGACACCGCATTTCGGCAAGCGGCAATCGATATTGCAGAAGGATTTCTTGAACTGGAACGGCATGAGAGTGGGGTCTGGTATGAGTATTATGACTCTGATCTTCAACCGATGTATCAGGGGTCAGTTCCAAAGGTACGGCATGTGTCTTGGGTCATTATTGCCCTTCATCACTTCATCACACATGCACAACCAGACGACCCCACAGGATACAAGCTGGCAATGATAGGCGCAAGTGATTGGTTGCGTGTGCAACAGCAAAATTTTTCAACTGAATTTCCTCAATGGGGCGGTGGTATCTCAAGAGCCACAGAAGACAATGCAGCCGCTTACTTTGCCTTTGTGGCCACTGCAGCCCAAGACCCCACCAATCTTGCTGGCTCAGCCACCATTGGATTGGGTCAATTTTTGTGGGGTAAAATATGGGATGTAAACCAATTGCGTATGCGAAATGGTGTCACAGACGGTGGGTTTTCGAGTCCTGTGGGAAGCTGGGGAACCGCATTTTTAATTCACCATAACCACCCAAGAGAAGCCATCTTTAATTTGGCATTTAGCGGGGGGTTTTTGGCGGTGTCCAACTGGGATGAACGCTTTACTGGTTATGCACTGAGTGAAGGGCCATTTCAACCCTCTTGGGAAGCGACCGGAATGATGGCAAGCCTTGGAGCAGCCAATGCCGCTCTTTATCTTCAAGAACGGCTTTCGATCCATACTGGAGGGCTTCTGGAAGGAACACCAGATGCTTTTTTGGATCCAATCCAGGCCGAACATGGCATTCAGCCAACGGCATGGACCTATATTGGCTTATACGGCGACATTTTGTCTACACTTTAAGAACCTTCCCCATCGTCCGTATCCTCAAAGTCTAAACTGTCGAAATCAATGTCAATGCTGTCCCAGCTGTCCTCATCGGTTGCGAGTAAGCTCAGGTCTTCATGATGGGATGCATCTGAATCGGATTCTTGGATCTCTTGTTCGAGTTGATAAAGGTAAACGGGAGACTTTTTACTCCATGACATTTCCAAGTCTTTCTGCCCTAAAAGGCGAAATCTTCCGGGATTTGTAAACTTTTTGAGAGAGATCACCCTCAACCCAACTGACGCATCTCGCTGAAGATTTTCAACGATTGTAGTCATTAAAGTGGATGGAAAACAAGTAGAGCACATGTAAACCACAGTGGCGTCTGCGCAGTTTGTCTCTGCAATGTTACCTTTTCGAATTTCGACTGGGCGACCAGTGCAAAAATGAGGGGAATCTTCCAAAGAGGCGAGCATTCTTTGTGCTTGATTGTAGCGGCTTTCAGCTATTTCAATCCCGTAGATCGCTTTCACATTTGTTCTTAAATATACATGCGCCACAACGCGCCCAATTCCACAACCGAGGTCATAAAAGACATCTTGGTCACTGAGTGCAATCCAATCCAACAACATTTCAACACTGTTCTTGGTCATCTCTCCGTAAGTTAACATGCCGAGTTGATCTTTAAACGCCACGCAGTCGGCGGGAGACAGAGACCATTGGACATTGTAAAACACAGTGTCGAAGAAATGTGTCAAAGCATCGAGTGAAACAGCCATGTCAAAACCACTTTCGTCTTTTCAAATCAGAACCCATCCTCACTTCAGATTAGACAGTATCTATGGTATACAAATGAGATGCGGAGCGTAAATCGTGAATTCAATTATTATAAACGAAGTCCCCTATCCACTGGACCTAATTCCACCACACACCACTCTCCTTCGATTTTTAAGAGATCACATTTTCTTAACGGGCACCAAAGAGGGGTGTGCAGAAGGGGATTGTGGGGCATGTTCCGCAGTCGTACTTGAACAAAGTGACGAAGGTTCTCGATTTAAGGCCATTAATGCCTGTCTTGTCCCAATTCATAGTTTAGGTGGACATCAAGTTTGGACTGTAGAAGGCTTATCAACACGCAATGAACTGCATCCTGTACAATCCGCTATGGTCAAACATCTTGGGTCACAGTGCGGGTACTGCACCCCAGGTATTGTGATGTCATTAATGGAAGCTTACTATAGAAAAGACATCAAAGAACCTTGGCAAATTGATGATCAGCTGTGTGGTAACCTTTGCCGGTGCACAGGATACCGTCCCATACGGACCGCCGCTGAATCCATCGTCAATACCAATCCTCAAGACGCATTTACAAGTCGACAAGCCGAAGTCTCACAAACAATCGACCACACAGTTGATGGACAGCGATTTCTTGCCCCTGTCACTTGGACAGAGCTCTGGACAGGTTTGGCAAACAATCCCAATGCCACACTGGTGTGCGGGGCCACGGATCTGGGTCTTGATATCACAAAAAAACATGCACAATACGAGTGCATTGTGGCACTTGATCGAATCCCTGATTTAAAGACAATTACTGTCGACGAACATCAAATCCGTATCGGAGCAGCAGCAACCATATCTGACATCGAAAGTACCCTTCAAGATACACTGCCTGCACTGACGCGAATGTACCGATACTTTGGCTCAAGACAAATTAAAAATAGGGCGAGTATGGGCGGAAACCTCTGTACAGCATCCCCCATCGGCGACAGTGCTCCTGTATTGTTGGCTTATGACTCCATCATTGAACTGCGGTCTGCACAGGGCACTCGAACCGTTCCGATAAGTTCTTTTTTTAAAGGCTATCGCCAAATAGACATCCAAGATGGGGAGATTTTATCTGCGATTGTCATACCAAGGCCCACATCTAACTGGCATATAAGGGCATTCAAGGTTTCGAAAAGGCGTGAAATGGACATTAGTGCCGTGTCTGCGGGTATGGCGGTTCAAATCGTTGATGGGAAAATCCAAAACATCCGATTGGCGTTCGGTGGAATGGCCGCTACCCCCAAAAGAGCACATAGAACCGAAGATGCGCTCAATGGACAATCTTGGTCAATGGAGAGCATCCAAGCAGCACTTCACTTTCTGAAGGATGATTTCACACCAATGAACGATCACAGAGGTTCAGCATGGTACCGAAGCCAACTTGCACAAAATCTGCTGGTTGGATTTTATGAAGAACTTCAAAGTCAAAATGGACCTCACCTTGCCCTTTCGCATACGGGGACGCTTCTTTTGGAGCAACGATGAATCAACGCAGCAAACTTCACCAAAACCAACATCATGAAAGTGCAACACGGCATGTGACTGGTGCAGCGCGGTATGTCGATGACCTTCCGCATCCCCCAGGCCTACTTCATGCGCTCATTGTCCCATCAACGGTCGCACATGCGCAAATCACAGAACTTAACACTCAACTGGCAAAATCGGTCCCAGGCATACATGCAGTGCTCGTAGCAGCCGATATCCCCGGAGATACGCATGTGGGGCCAATTATTCACGATGAACCTCTTTTGGCCACAGATTTAGTCCACTTTTATGGTCAGGCAATCGCACTTGTGGTTGGAGAGACACGTGACGCCTGTCGACAAGCCGCTCAATTAATTGAGATAAAGTATTCGACATTGCCAGCCATCACCAAACTCGAAGATGCCATCAAAAGTCAATCCTATCATGGTGAACCGCATACCATTGCCAGAGGCAACCTAGAGTCAGCCTTTGGTGAAGCGCCTCACCAACTAACAGGGACGGTACAAACAGGTGGACAAGATCACTTTTATTTAGAGACACAGGTGTCACTTTGTGTGCCCGAAGAAGCCCAGTGCTTTAAAATCTATTCTTCAACTCAACACCCCACTGAAATCCAAAAGATGGCCGCTCACATTCTAGGGGTGGGGTCCAATCAAGTTACCTGTGAAGTCCCCCGACTGGGCGGAGGATTCGGTGGCAAAGAATCTCAAGCCACCCAATTCGGTGCGCTCGCAGCATTGGGATCCTATTATACCAAACGCCCAGTAAAACTTTGGCTGAACAGAGACTCTGATATGTGCTGGACAGGGAAAAGACATCCGTTCTATTCTTCATACCGAGTTGGATACAATTCCCAAGGCCAAATCCTTGGTCTTGAAATTGACATTTACAGTGATGGCGGCTGGACACTGGATCTTTCCCATCCAGTTCTCGACCGTGCCCTATTTCATTTAGACAATGCCTATTTCATTCCAACCCTTCGATTTACGGGTCGGGTATGTAAAACAAATACCCCATCCAATACGGCATTTAGAGGATTTGGTGGCCCACAAGGCGTTGTTGTTATCGAACGCATTCTTAACCGCATCGCACACAGCCTTTCGCTGGACCCAGCAGAAATTAGGCGACGAAATTATTACGGTCCTTCGCCTCGGAATAAAGCACCCTACGGCCAAGAGGTTGTGTTTGAAGACAATCGATTGGCACGGATCCATCAGGAACTATTAAACACATCGAACTATGAGGTTCGTCGGTTGGACATATCGAACTTTAATCTGAACAGTACCTACATCAAAAAAGGAATTGCTTTTCAACCGGTCAAGTTTGGTATCTCATTCACTAAGTCTCTACTCAATCAGGCTGGTGCATTCATCAATGTATACACAGATGGCCGAGTACAACTCAATCACAGCGGCACCGAAATGGGTCAGGGACTGTTTACCAAAATGATCACCATTTGTGCACATAATCTCGGGGTTCCTGTTAGCTGGGTTCGCAACATGCACACCTCTACTGAAAAGGTTCCCAACACCTCGCCTACGGCTGCGTCAAGTGGCTCAGATCTGAACGGAGCCGCTGTCAAGATTGCGTGTGATACACTCCTATCAAGGCTGAGACCTCTGGCCCAACGCATGCTTAATTCTGCGGATTCGGAAAGTATCATTTTTGCACAAGGACAAGTTTGGCATCCGAGTATGCCTGCCAAACAGATCTCATTTCCAGAACTGTGTAACCAAGCATGGGTGGAGCAAATCTCACTGTCAGCCACCGGCTACTATCGAACCCCAGGAATAGCATACGACCACAGTGTGGGCCAAGGCACACCCTTTTTCTATTTTGCCTATGGTGCAGCCATCACAGAAGTTTCTGTTAACACCTTGACTGGCGAATACAGAATTACGAGGGTGGATATTCTACATGATGTCGGAGAGTCTCTCATCCCAGCCATTGACAAAGGGCAAGTAGAAGGAGCATTTGCTCAGGGCATTGGCTGGCTAAGCACTGAAGAACTGCGCACCCACAATGATGGCCGACTGCTGACCCATTCGCCCTCGACTTATAAAATCCCTGCCTTTGGGGATTTACCAAAGGACTTTAGAGTAAACTTACTGAAAAATGCCCCACAGAACAATGTCATTCACGGATCAAAGGCTGTGGGAGAACCACCATTTGTTTTGGCAATTTCTTTGGTAACTGCGCTGCAGCATGCTCTATCTACTCCAGACCGTTTGGTTCCCATTCAAATGCCATGTACTTCAGAACAGGTTCTTAAAGTCATCTACAGAAACACATTGGAATAAACCTGTTCACAAAACAAAGTTAAAAAAGACAAACATGAAAACTTACTTTCTGATGTATTCAGCATCTGGTTTATGGACATGAAATTACATTGATGCATGTTTTTCGCAATGGAACTTACGGTCACTCAATCGTCTCGAGCCAAATCAATCCATTGCCCAGTGGCCACATTCGACAGTTCGGTCCGTTTTCCGTCTGGCCAATGAATCCATAAATCAACCACCTCAGCTTCACCCACTCCAAAATACGCCACGGGCGGTCCGGAAGAAGCTATGTTGGTTGAACCGGCAACGATGTCCCGAAATTGCCGGATACCATTTGACTCAATCCAAATCCGAGCACCGATTGCATCAGGGTTTTGGCCATTCTGGGACAATGAAATGTGAATGGCTTTGTGATGTCCACAGTTGCTTTCGTAATAACGCGCCTGACGAGATAAATCTCTCGCTATCACATCGGGATAACCATCGAGATTCCAGTCCACAATGGCAAAACCCCTAAAGTTTCCGGGTGCGCCAAAATCCCAATGGGAATTTGAAACCAATTCGAGTTGATTGCCATGGTTGAGGTATAGTGACAAGTATTGTTCCTTTGTGTTTGGAAACCCATTGCCATGACCAATCTCACCGTTCAAACTGTACGCTGGACCATAGGCAACCAGAACATCCTGATCGCCATCATTGTCCATGTCCACGAACTCAATCCCCCATGCGACCACACGCTGCTCTGATGCGTTCAGATTCCATGCCTGAGAAGCCTCGTACCATTCCAGAGGCCCATTTCCAATCAGCAATGCATGCTCACTCCAACCCGTAATGCCAAAGTCAATCTGACCATCCAAATTTAAATCGCCCCATGCAAGCCCCATCCCTTCAATGGCTATATTTAAGCCATGTGCATTGTCCCATTGCACCCATTGGGTGTCCTGATAAGACAAGATGCCACAGCGATAACCGGAATGCGGTTTTTCGTTGATGACAAAGAGTTCGAGCTGTCCGTCATTATCTATATCGACCCATCCACCGGCATTG
>JAYYJC010000434.1:0-5918 GCA_036146655.1 Myxococcota bacterium
AAATCACAACGGCAACGGTCGCTGCATTCTTTCCAGGTTTTTTACTTTGGAATCGAAGACCGATGCTTAACGCACATTTCTTTTGGTCAATTATGTCAGTGTCGATTGTCATGTTTATGACGCTTATTCCAGTCCCAATCAGAATTCATCAATATGTATTCCCCCATGTACATCTGCTGGATCAAAGCTTTTCACTTCTCGGGATTGAATGGTACCCACTCACACTTCAGCCTTTCGAGCAGCTCACTGCAGTGGCAGTTGCTTTGCTTGCACTATTGGTTTGTGCAGCTAGCGCTCAAATCCTAAAGTCCTCAACTCAAATGGGCCCCTTCTCAAAAATCCTCTTGTTGTCAGTGGGCGCATTTATTGTGCTGGGCATAATTCAACGTCTGACTGATGCGCAATCTATTTTTTGGATTTCAGGAATACCCGTATTCTCCAAAAGGGAGTTTTTTGGAACTTGGATTTATCCCAATCACGCAGCCGTTGTTATGGCAATGACCTTACCATTGGTCTGTGCTCAGCAACGGGCAACATGGCGGTGGAGTCTGCTTTTTCTATGGCTGGTGGGCCTTACAATGGCCCAAAGCAGAGGTGGGTGGCTTGCAGCCTATATGGGTCTTATGGTTTACGGTCTCTTTGCATGGCCAAGACGAACCGCCATATTGTTGCCAGCTGTGCTGCTTCTGAATGGCATCGCTCTGGCTGTATTTGGGGGTCAGTGGTTAACCACATTATCAGATTGGGTGCGGTATACGCCAAACCCAGTGGTTGATAGTGGACGAAGTGAAATTTGGATTCAGAGCCTGCCTTTGCTGAATGCGGCCCCCATATTGGGCTCAGGGTATGGGAGCATTGAAGACTTATTTGAAACAGTGCGCACAACCACACACTACACTAGAACCTCTCATATCCATTCCGAGCCCATTGAAATTTTGATTTCTAATGGTTTAATTGTTGGAACAGGAATCCTCATTCTTTGGGGAAAAACCCTTCATTTTGCATACAAAAAGATGAAGTCTTTGGAGTCCAAATCGACATATTACATCCATTGGCTTGCCGCATGTTGGTCAGGCCTGATTGCACTATCAGTCCATAGCCTCATTGACCTTTCCTTTCGAAGTACAGCAGTGGTTTTGCTTGCTGCTCTGCTCTTAGGCCCCTGCTGCCGATCACGGAAGGCACTTCCTAGATACTTCTCAAATGTGGTAGCCATGGCACTGCTGTTTGCATCTGGGTTCGGAATCTACATGCACAATGCACCAGAAAGTCGATTTTCTTATTCCGAACATTGGTTATCTCAAGGTGAAACCAATGGTGGTCAATTTGCTGTTAAGGCATATCGAAATGCCGCTATGAGCAGACCATTATATGCAAGAGCATACCGTCAACTGGCCCTAAGCACGCATCAAAACAATCCAAATCAAGCAACCAAGTTTCTTGAGCATGCGAGTCAGTTGGCCCCAAAACAGTTTGTCAACTGGATGGCTTTGGCTGAAGTCTATACCGAGCAAAAGGCCTGTCCAGCAGCATGGTCAGCATGGAAAAAAACATCCGATCTCAGGATGGAGACGATTGACTCATTTCGCAAGCGAATACCCGGAATGTTTTCGTGTGGGAGTATCGAGGAAGCCGCCCAAGTCATCCGGCCAAATATCCCTAGACAGATGGCAGAGGTGGCACTGTGGCTTGGTCAAAATGGTCAGTGGTCAATTGCAAAATCAATGATGGATGAAGCATTGATGTCAGACAAGCAGTTAAGCCTATTTTCAGCTGAGTTCTATTTAAAGGCCAAAGACTTTCAAAAAGCGTGGTCACTGGCACAGCAAAGCACCGTACAAAACTGTCAAAGCATGCTCACAAAAGCCAAAATATTGACCATGCTGTATCACCCCTCAGAAGCGGAGCACTACTATTTAAAAGCCAGAGATCATTGCGGTAATAAATTATCCATACAAAATGGTTTGACCACTGTTAAACTCCAGCAGGGAGACAACAATCTACTTGAAAAAGCGCTGATACAAATTAAAAAGAATCCCAAAATGCACGGACTTCGAAGAAATATTATGAATGCCATAAGCCTAACTGAAGACCATGCCGCCCTTATCCCGCATTATGAACAGTTATTTGAGTTTAAACAGCTCACTTCTGATGAACAACTTGACCTAATTCAATTATACTCCGGACAAAAAAGCACCATTTGGCCAAAATCCACACCTCTCCGTTAGAAAAATGCCATTGACACCCGAAGAAGAAGAAGCACTGCGAAAACAAATACTGCAAGAGCTTGAAGTAGAACATGAGTCCCGAACCAGCATTGCCCAGAAGAGACTGGGAAAGATGCAAAAGACCAGCATTTCTGAAGAATTTCAGAAAGAAAAAGATGTCAACAAACTAAAAAGTGAACTGCGACGCGCATTTTATGAACAAAATGGCTACATCAAAACCACCGATGAGCACGGCTTTACCATTTGGATGACCAAAGAAGAAATAAACATACAGAGAATACGCCAAAAGAACGCTCACAATCGATATACCAGACCCAAAAATCCAGATGCGGTCAAAAAAAGAGCGCGACAAAAGTTGTTGAAATCCGTTCCACTCATTTTGGGTGCCATTGTGATAGGCGCAGTGGTTGGATTGATTTTGGTGAACTCAGGAGGCTAATGCGATGGCCGCACAAATATCGGTTATCATTCCAACCCTCAACCGTTTTGATGATCTTAAAGCATTTACACCAACTTTGGTTAGGCAAACAGTCAAACCCCAAGAGTTAGTCATTGTTGATGCGGGTACTCTAGACACCATTGAACCAATGCTGCGTTCGGAACTCAAAGGATCTGGAATCGACTTGGTTTATATCAGGGCAGAACCGGGTACTTCGTCTCAACGGAACAAAGGCATTAATGCGGCGAAAGGCGACTTCTTTTTTTTCTTTGACGATGATGTCTTGCTTGAGCCAGATTACATCGAAAAAAGCATGGACTGCTTCGACAATGACCCCCAGATGCCACTCCCGCTTGGGGGCGTCATGGGCACATTCAAAGAGTTTCCAAAAGTCAGCCGTTACAAAACTATGTACAAGCATCTCTTTCAAATTACACACGAAACAGATGAGCTTCCACCAATAATTTTACCTTCAGGGGCCGCACGGTGGGCAATCGATCCCTCGAACATCATCCAAATACCGGTGTGTGGCGGCGGCAGGGTAGTCTTCAGAAAAGAATGTTTTGAAGATGAACAATGGGACTCTTTTTTGCCTGGGTATACGGCTTCAGAAGATGTCGAGTTATCATATCGAATTTCAAAAAGATGGTCGCTGGTTCAAACCCCTTATGCACGGTTGCACCACAAGCATTCCCCAGTCAGCAGAACCACATTTGATGACCGCACAGCCCGTCTGCTTTACGCTCGTTTTTATTTTTTTCGCAAGCATATGCCCAGAGATATTAAGCACCTTGGGTCCTTTGCATTGTCTATGGTCGCCGCATCAGTCATGTGGTCCACGACTTCTATTTTACAAGGAGACAAACACTCAATGAAAGGTGCTCAAGGTGTTTTGAAAGCTGGCAAATTATGCTTTACAGATCTCTTCAATAAATGAACTTGTTTAGGATAAAATGTTATTTCTTTGTTTTGTTCGGATGTCAACATGATTAATGCCCTATACAAATCTCGAATGGTCACAAATGCACTTGAGAAAAAAAGAAAAAGACGGCTCGAGTTTATGCTGAACAAAGTGAATGTCACTCCACAGATGAAAATGCTTGATATTGGATGTGGAACGGATGGCCGCAGTGTTCAAGAATATATTGACCCGAACTACATCATCACAGGCATTGATCTCTATCCAGAAGAGAAAATTAAAATCAAACACCCAAATTTTACTTATTTCCAGCAAGATGCACGAGACATGTCTCGCTTTCAGGACAATGAGTTCGATTTAGCCATTTCTGTGGGTATGATGGAGCACATAGGACACCTGCCAGACCTTAAAAAAATGGCTTTAGAAATTGATAGAGTAGCCAAAGAATATGTCATTGTCGTCCCATGGCGTTATGCCATTATTGAACCTCACTTCAAATGGCCATTCTTCCAATTGCTGCCAACTGAGATCCAACGCCAACTCGTAAATAAGCTTAATCTACACAACCTCAGAAAAAAACTTATCAAAGATCCTCTCTATATCAGTAAGCATTTCTTGTGGCTTACAGCAGAGCAATGGCAGCACATCTGGCCAAACTCAAAAGTTTTCGTCTTCAACTTCGAAAATTATGTCATTGTCAAGTCTGACAATGAATAGTTCTCAAAATGACAATACAAAATGATTACGGATTCACTCGGACAATGTTTTAAGCCGATGGTGAATGTCCAACGAATAGTGTCGTTGGTACCGAGCACCACAGAAACCCTGTGTGCACTTGGACTTGAATCAAAAGTTGTGGGAATTACTCGATATTGCGTCCATCCACCACATTTGCTTTCCACAAAATCGACCATTGGCGGCACAAAGCAGGTGAACTGGAAGTCACTTGAACACATCAATCCAGAGATTGCAATTGGAAACAAAGAGGAAAATACGCCAGCTATTTTTGACGGCCTTAAAAAACGAAACATCCCCTATTTTGTGGCTTTTCCGCAGACTCTCGAAGAGGCCAAATTGGACATTTACAAACTTGGTGAACTGTTTGGCGTACACCAAACAGCTAATGAAATATGTCAATCCATTACATCTCAACTCAGTCAACTAAATCCTTTGAAAAACACCTTTACCTATGCTTATCTCATTTGGCGAAAACCATGGATGGCTGTTAACCACAACACCTTTATTGATTCCATGCTCAGTCAAATTGGTGGAATCAACATCTGCAGTGAACTGGCAGCTCGTTACCCCACCCTCTCACTAGAAAAGCTCATGTCTCTTAATCCAGATGTAATCTTTCTGTCTTCTGAGCCGTATGCATTTAATGACACACATGTAGACGAACTTAAAATGGCTGGTTTCCGTCAGCCCATTATTCATATCAGTGGAGAATATTGCAGTTGGCACGGTGTCAGAATTAAGGAAGCGCTCAATTACCTTCAAGCACTAAAGTCAACTCAAATCATGTCCACCCAGTCATGATAGTTCATAAAGACCGCGATTTTGTGGTTGTCAGCAAACCTGCTCCTCTATTGGTGCATCAACATCCAAGATTCCCAAACGAATATCCGTTGCTACAAAGAGTTCGAGATGAACTTGGTCATTATGTATGGCCAGTTCACCGACTTGACAGACCTACTTCAGGGTGTTTGATAATGGCTTGCAATCGAGAAGCCATTGCTTCACTAAGCCAAGCTCTCAGCGAGGGGAAAAAATATTATTGGGCGCTCGTACGGGGTATACTTACAGAAAAAGGTCCCATTGAAGTTCGGACTCCCATCAAAAAAAACAAGTTGCAATATCAGGACGCCCATTCTACAGTTTGGTCAATTGGTTCAAATACAAAGCCACGCTGCTCAATGGTTCGGGTCCAAATCCACACAGGTCGGAATCATCAAGTCAGACGCCATCTCCGAGATTTGAATCATCCCATCATCCATGACGGGGATCATGGCGACTCACGGGTCAATCGATGGTGGCGAGAAAATCTTGGCCTCACACGGCTTGCACTTCACTCAGGGCAACTCGAATTTCAATATCAGGGACAACAGTATAAATTCATGAGCCCATTTCCGCACGACTTGCGTATCGTTTTAGAGAAACTGCCCTTTTGGACTCAAATTAAACGACACTTTAATTAATTTAAAACTCGAATCCAAAAACGAGAACAGCCCAACCGTAATGGTTGGGCTCTAAAAAATGAAAGCCGGCAGTAACCTACTCTCCCACACCACAGTATCAGCAGTACCAACGGCAACAATCGGCATAACTTCTG
>JAYYJC010000435.1:0-7210 GCA_036146655.1 Myxococcota bacterium
AATGTGGCCCACAAAATGAAGCAGTGGCAAGACGGTGCCTTGGAGTCAGATGCCGTTCAAGACTACCTCGCCTCGATTGAAACGCTGATTCGACAACGGCTCTTTAAGAGCCTGCAATATCTCTTTCACCGCTTCAGTTCTGACTTGACAGACTACGCCACGGTCGCATGTCCTGCCGTGACACGGCGTTTTCGGTTGGTCTTTGACGCCCGCAACGACGGGATACTTTCACTGGTGGAGGAAAAGAACCAATGGACAGGGTTGGCCCATGCTCGCTGGAATACCACAGCCCTTCAACTCATCCACAAGCAGACTCACCAAAAAACACTCACCCACATCCGAACTCAAAGTGCAGAACTGAAAGCCATTGTCGCCAGCATCAACACCGAATTGCAGGATTTTCAAACCTTGATGATCGACACCACTGGCGAAGAATGGCGCTCATGGTGCCAGAAACAACTGAGCGATGCTCAGAAAATCATTGCCCAGCTTGAGCGATTTGACCCTGTCGACCAATGGCTCCATATCAAGGCAGGACACATCGACACCCACCGACAAATGCCGGACAGTTTGCATATTGCGACCGATATGGACAGCATCCTGTGGAACAGCATTCAAGACATTAAAACCTGGGATGTCTACCCCAATGCCGTGCTGGAAGAATCACTTCAGCGCTGCAATGAACATATCCGTTCTCTCAGTGGCCCCAGCACCCAAATGATTCAGAACTTGGTGGCCTTTTTTAAAGAAGTCCAAACCATACTGGACTTTTACAAACTTCATGACAGTCCTGAACTGTCTGCCATTTCTCGGCTGGGTCACCGTTTGAAGGAACTCTCTCCACTCTTTCAGACCCAATTGACCACACTGCTCGACTCGTTGGACACAGAGATTCCTAAAAGACTCGGACTGCTTGAAGAGCTGTGGTACAAGCCGGTGTCAACACCCCAAGCACCGGTCGCCTTCTCTGTCAATGCACGGCTCAATGCGGTGTCTAAACAGGTGCAGCGGTTAAAGCATCTTTTTGTTCCCCCTGCACAAGACACCATCACAGCGCCTGATGCCTATCGACGCCTGTTTATCAATTTCTATGGTGAAAATGTACTCAATCCCGAACGCAAAGCGCTCTTCAGCGACCTTCAATCGTGCATCCGCAAGCGGCACTCACTGGTGGTCCAAGGGCCTTCATTTGAGTTGACGCCGTATTTGAGACATCTTTTCAAAAATAGCACACAACACACCTTCTTCAAAACACCAACCAGTCCCGTATCGATTGACCAACTTCTCGAATGGCTCGAAGCGGCCCAAGATGGCGTGCTCATCATCGCCAATGCCCAGTGGATTTTTGATTCCAATCATCATGCTCACCACGCCGTGGACCGAATCCAGCAGCACATCGAGGACCACAAATGCATTCTGGTTCTTGGAATGCCAGAGCCGGTTTGGGCACAGCTGACTCGCACCACACAACTGGAATACAGCATCCGTCACACTTTTGATTTTCCAAAACTCCGCGAACATGACTTGGAAAAACTGCTACTGACCCGCCACATGATTAGTGGCTATGGCCTTCACTACTCCAGACGCACCAATCTATTGGTGCAATTATTAGAAGAACTCAAACTCAAGCAAAACCACAGCCGCAGATGGATGCGCAGACTCATGCACCTCAGTCAGGGCAACCGGCTTGAGGCGTCCAGATGCTGGCTCCAATCCATCCACCACATCGACGAAGACAACGCCATGCTGAGTCTGTGTTCCCACCCCAATCAACCGCCCGTACAATTCAGTGATGACGATCTGATTTTATTTCGCCAACTCATTCGCTTTGGATGGGTCAACGCCCAAAGCCTTCAGGCGGCTTTTGATTGCTCCGAGCACGCCGCCCACAATTGGTTGATGGATCTGGTCAATCAAGAGGTTCTGTTGAAGTCCGGAGAGGCTTATTCCCTATGCGAATGGCTCGAATTTCCAATTGCTCAAGCCCTCAAACAGCGGGGGTGGTTGTCATGATGCCAGAACTTGATGCGTCTGTGTTGGCATTCAATTTGCCAACCTCATTTTGGCTGGGTCTCGGACTGTGGATGGTGATCAGTGCCCTTGGATGGGTGGTGAGTCGAACATTTCGATTTGACATACAATCGGGATTAACACGGTGGATATGGTTGTTCTTAAGCGCAGTACTCTTTGTTTGGCTTGTAGAGATCCCGCCACTACTCCGATTTTTAGGTGGCTTCATCTTCTTTGTGTTTTTGGTATGGGCACTGCACACCGTACCGATCAGCTTGATTTTGGGCTTTTACTATCGGCGAAAGATCCGCGCCCTCAAAAACTCGATGGTCCGTATTCAAGGACATGGACGCATCTATTCCGTTGGTTTACTCAGCGTGGTGGTTCAAAAAGGTGATCTCACCGAACAAGCTCTGAGCTATACCGAGTTGCTGCAAAAAGGGCTTCAAATTTCAGATCATCCGCCCCTAAGCGAATGGCAAATCACACTCCCCGATGCCGTTGGCCCTGAAACACTGCAGATGTATGAGCGGCGTCTTCGGGGCATGGCATGGTTTGCCATCCATCCTGCCCCATCGATTTGGCCACAAACCAACCAACCAAAAACCCTTATCATTCGTGCCACTTTGTTAAGATCGCAGGATTATGCTAGGGTATTACAACTGTTCCATCGCGATCTTCGCGCCCTCTCCAAAGAACCTCCCCTCTCCTAAGTTTCCCATCTACAGGATGACACACCGTGTCCAGTCTAAAAATTGGCGATACCGTTGAACGATATGTGGTCGAGGCGATCTTGGGCACGGGTGGCGTGGCAACAGTCTATTTGGTCCGACACAGACAGCTGGATTCGCTTTATGCGCTCAAGTTTTTGCATCTGGACCACCCCAAACTGCGAGACCGGATGCTTCAAGAGGGAAAACTGCAAGCCACCCTTCGACATCCCAATATTGTTTCCGTCCACGATGTTCTAGACATTGACGGCGCACCCGCTCTGCTCATGGAATACATTTCTGGGGGATCTCTTGAGGAGATGATCGACTATGAAGAAATCTCAATCGGCCGAGCGGAGTCCATTTTCAAAGAGGTTGTGACCGGTGTCAAATACGCACACGATCGGGGAATGATCCACCGAGACCTCAAACCCGGAAACATTCTAATTACCGAAGAGGGCCTTCCAAAAATCTCTGACTTTGGAATCGCAAGGGTGTTGTCAGAGCGCAGTCAGCGGGCCACCATGCAGGGCATTGCACTGGGTACGCCTCAGTACATGGCACCAGAACAAATGAGAGATGCAGCCTCTGTCGATCACCGTGCAGATATTTTTTCACTTGGGGTCATTCTGTATGAGCTGCTCTGCAACGAAACCCCTTACAAAGGCACCGACCCAATGTCGACGATGGCTGCGATTACCAGCGGCATGTACAAGCCCGTCGAACAAATTCGAGAAGGCGTTCCAAAATATCTTCGGCGCGTGGTCGAGGGCTGTCTTGATCCATCACGTCATCAACGGCCTGCCTCCTGTGAACTCCTGTTGGCCATGCTCGATCAAGGGGTTCAACACCTCACCGCACAGGGCACCCTACAGACCGAAGAGGTGGATGAGGACTCTTGGCACTTCCCAAGCAGACAACCGACCCCCACACCAGACACTCAGCCTCCCGAAAGTGCGCCACTTCCTGTGGATGATGACCCCACTCAACCAGAATCTCCAACAGTCCCAACCGCAAAGTCACCTGCCCGCCCGCCAAACACACACACCACCAATCGCCCCGTGTGGCTCTACTTGTTGCTTTTGGTGCCTGCGTTTATGACATTTTTGGCATTGACCGATGAGCTGGAGGGTCCTGTTCAGTACCGAATGTTAGAGGCCATTCATCAGCCACCTGCCCAGAGTCAGAATGTGGTCTTGCTCTCATTACAGCCCAAAGCGGACATGCGAGGGCTGCGTCAATTTCATGCCAAAATGATCCGTCTTTTGGCAGACGAAAAGCCCTCTGCCATTGTTTTCGACATTAACTTTTCTGCCACTTCACAACACGACACAGCCTTGGCCGAGGCCATTGGATATTCCAAATCTCTTGGTGTACCCGTGGTTTTACCCACTCGGATTGTCAATGACAACGCTCAGTGGTTTTCCACTTCTGAGATTGGGGAACATGCTCAGGTCGGGGTGGTTGAGAACAACAAAGACCTTGGCTTTGGATGGCTCAGACGAATCAAAATCTTCAAAGACACCCTCAACAAGGATCGGCTCTGGCACATCACCGCCTTGGCGGCCAATGCCCATATGAAATCCAGGGTTCCCCCTCGTATTGAAGACGACACCTTGGTTCTCGGAAACCTCCGTGTGCCCGTGGTTCACAATCTTCTCTATGTCGGCGCTGTCCCACCTCCAAGACGAATGCCTTACAGCCCAGACAGCAACTTGTCGTCTGTCACCGATAAAATTGTCATCATTGGAGCCACGCACGGTGTGGATGTGCACAGCACGCCATTTGGTGCCATGTATGGGCCAGAGGTGGTGGGTCTCTTCATCGAAACACTGCTCCAACAATCCGCACCACGGCCGTTAAATCTGGAACTAAATGCCCTACTGGCTTTGTTTACGGGGCTCATCATTGCTTGGCTTCGCCAGCAGCTTCCAACCGGGCGACAGTGGTTTGCATGGTTTGGATTGGTGGGGGCATTGATGATCGCAGGGCTTCTGACACTCAATCACTTTTTGGTCGCCTACATTCCCATTGTCATCGCTGCGGGGATAGGATGGTGGCTCGAAAAACCTTCACACCCTTAAGGAAAACCAATGAGACTTTTATTTGCAATGTTGATGTGGCTTTGTGCCAGCACAGCTTGGGCCAAACCCATTGTGGGTGCCTTGATGGTCCAAGACGCCAGAGGACGCTGGGTACCGGTCACAGAAACAGCCGAAGCCACCGCCACAAGAGGCGATCAGAGAATCCCACTCAAAATCTCTACCGAACTCGAGTATGGCGATGAGTTGCGCACATACAATGCCAGAGTTGAGATCATCTGGACCGAAGGCGAAGATGCAGAGCAGGTTTATGTTTGGGAATACGCCCAAGTCACACTCACCGGCGAACGGTCGGTCATGCAACAAATGGGCGATCTCTATTTTCAACTTCGAAATTCCTTTTCCATTCAGTACGGCACTGTTGAAACGATGGTAGATGGCACGGCATTCACGGTCAAAGGCCCCAACCCTGTCGAGGTGGGTGTGACTGAAGGGGTTGTTCGTGTGAGAGACGGTGAAAGTGAAGAACGGGTAACCGCAGGACAATTTGTCACCGCCGCAGGCGGAGGTGCCGGCGTCACGGCAGCCTCCAACTGGTCTCGCTCTGCCAGACGGGCAGTCAAAGGCAACACTTTTATGGATGGTTTTGCAGCCACCGAATTGGGCGTAATGGCGGGTGGTCTACAACTGCCTCAAAGTGGTCCCGTGGCGGCACAACTCTATGGCCAATTTCGACTGGCCAAAGCCCTACAGCTGCGCGCAGAAAGTGGGGTACTGAGCGGCGATGGGATTCAACTTCCCCAAACCCTTGAACTCTCTTATCGATTGGGTGGACTGGCCGTGGGCGGACGGGGTCAGGTCAGCCTCTACCAAGCACAAAAAGACTGTCCGGACGGCTGTGACGCAAGCCTATGGGGGCTTTCTGCTTCTGGGGCTGGTGTCTTGAGATACTCGGTTCCGCTGAGTGCTCGGCTTGTGGCATCCGGAGATCTGTCTGCTGGTATCACCGCATTTCCAGACGACATTCAAGCATTTGGTGCCGGAAGAGTTGGAATTGGGGTGGCTTTTTAGAACCTGAATCTGTGAATCGTGATATAGGTGTATTCAAACTTTGAAATTTGGCCTCAGATTTGACAGGGAGCACACCTATGCTGACACTTTTTTTGTCTTCTTTTCTGACGGGATGCGGAGGAGAAGCACCCAAACAGAACACTTATGACAACCTTCCGCCATTCAGCCCGATCATTTCCTTGACCCCCACGGACCCCGTCACTACAGACGACCTGGTGGTTGGAATCATAACCGAAAGCACAGACCCAGACGGCGATGAAGTCACCACAGGCTATGTGTGGACCGTCGATGGTGTCATCAGCGATGAAACCAGTGAAACGGTTCCGTCCTCTGCCACCACCAAAGGTGAAGTCTGGACCGTCAATGTCATCAGCAATGACGGCTCTTTGGACTCAGCACCAGCCACCTTCTCAGTGACCATCAAAAACACAGCGCCCGTCATCGACAGCACCACCGCCACTGAAGGTGCCACCTTTGGAGACGCACTGAGCGTCGTAGTAGACAGTGTCTCGGATGCCGACAACGACACCGTCGAGTTAGACTACAGCTGGACCGTCAATGGTGAAGGCAGTACCTATGACACAGGCGACATCCCTGCAGATGTCACCCAGGTCAATGAGATTTGGGTTCTCACCATTACCCCCAATGACGGCGATACCGATGGTGAAGCCGTGACGGTGACCTATGATTTCACCAATGCTGTACCCGTGATTAACAGTGTCACCATTGACCCAGACCCAGCCAATACTTCAGACGAATTAAGTGTCATCGTCGATGTCACCGATGCAGAAGAAGATGTTATTGAGTCTTATACCTATGAATGGGTAATCAACGGCGAAAGCGCCGGCACAGACGCCACACTTTCTGCAGGCACGGCCATTCGTGATGATGTGGTTTCGGTTTCTGTCATCGCTTCAGACGCTTATGGCGACTCTGCAGCCATTAGTTCTGCAGATCTCACCATCGGAAATGCAACACCAACGGCAAGCATTAGCATTGATCAAGCCAGCGCTGTAACCACCGATACCCTATCGGTCACTTACAGTTCTGCAGATGCCGACAATGATACCCTCACCACAACCATTGATTGGTTGGTCGACGGGGCAAGCACCGGCATTTCAACAGACACCTTTGACAGCAGCAATTTTGTCAAAGGCCAAAGCATCACCGCACAAATCACAGTAGATGATGCCATTGACACCTTCACTGAAACCAGTGCAGCTGTTGTAATTGGCAACACAGCCCCAACGGCAAGCATCAGCATTGATCAAACCAGCGCTGTGACCACCGACAGCCTATCGGTCACCTACAGCTCTGCAGATGACGACAACGACACCCTCACCACAACCATTGATTGGTTGGTAGATGGGGCAAGCA
>JAYYJC010000436.1:0-4004 GCA_036146655.1 Myxococcota bacterium
ATGTGATACTCAGGTCTTGTGGGTCATCTTCTAGGTCAGAGACTGTGGCTGAAAAAATGATTTCTTGATTGGTGTAAAAGGAACTGCCATCCTCGGGTGAACCAATCACCACTTCAGGAATTCCAACAAAATAAGCATTCACCTGTACATCAGAATTTGAAGAAGCGCCCTCAGGATCCACAACCTGCATTGATATGCTGTGCTGGCCTTCGTCGAGGCTAATGTCACAAGTGGTGATACCATCACGGTCTGGACGAATAGAATCACACACCGCTTGACCATTGAGAGACCAAGTGACAGAGAGCGCACCATTGTTGTGATCACGATCGGAAACAGAACCAAGGAACCGAATAGTCCCAACTTCCATCGAGTCACCATTTTGATGTGATGTAATCTCACCAATTGGCGCTAGGTTTGCAGCGTTAGGGTCTTTCTCGTTCTTACAGGCCATAAGAATGACCATCAATCCGCTCATACTGTGTCGCATATCCATAAACTCCTCGTGCCGGACAGCCATCAAATTGTACCTAAATAGTATCATAGAACAGCAAGGCTGCGCACTATGAATCAGGCTTAATTACAAACCTTATCGGCGGTTTGGTTTATTCTCTTAACTGAGAACCAAGACGAATTAAGACATCGTCTGTACCTATCGGCAAGGGACCCTGTCTTGTACTGGTCCAATCCCCTGCCATTCTCGTCATTGCATTGCCATCTTGATCGAGGCGCGCCTCAATCCATACTTCTTCTGGCCAATCCCCTCCAAGCATAATGTCAGAGTCTTGCATTGAAAAGGAGTAGGGAAATACTGGATTAGAAACCCTTTTTACAGCCAATGGCGGCCCCTTATCAACATCGGCTCGGCGGGCAATCACAAACAGAACACCCAATCCATCGCCTGAAAACTGGACTTCACCTCGAACTCTAATGCCCTGAGCGGTTTGATCTTCTTCAGAGCTTTTAATGTCAGTGTCAACCCCCTGAAGGATGATTTCAAGACCGTGGTTTTCACCAGACAGTGGCCCAAGAGACAAGCTAGTCCAATCGTCTTCCATCTTGGTCATGGCATTGCCATCTTGATCTAACCTTGCCTCCAGCCAAACCTCCTCCGGCCACTCTCCACCCATAACCATATCGCCCTTGCCCAAAGTGAATGGCATTGGGAAATGAGGAGAGGCAATTCGTGAAACAGCCACAGGGGGACCACCGCCTGTTTTGGATCGTCGCGCAATGACAAAGAGAACACCGTCGGGAACAATCAGTTCAGAACTCACCGTAATCTCGCCGGTCAAAAGGGGTGGAGGACGCACCAACTCCGCTTGGATGGCGTTGAAGAAACCGATGTCTTCCGGCCAAGTCAGCTTTCCTTCAGCAGAATTGAGATCAAGGAGTGCTGCTTCTTTGTCGCCAGCCCTCATGCGAAGCAGACACCGCCACAGAAGCCCACGAGGAAAGTCCGGCCGGATGGTCAATGCCTGCGAAATGCTGATTTCAGCACGCTCTCCCATTCCAACTTGCATTTGTAAAATGGCGAGATGTAACAATACATCCGGATGATCGGGCTGAAGCCCTCGGGCCGTTTCAATGTATCCCATAGCCCCTTGAAGATCTTGCCGCATGAGCGCATCATAACCCAACACATTTAGCGCATCGAGATTGTTTGGATCCGCTTCAATCATACGGGTAGCCTCATCCACCTCAGCTTGCCGTTTCGCCATTAACTCTTCAAGCATACTTGTCTCACCACCAGTCATGATCTGACCTTCAGCACGAGGCTTTGCAAACTGCGTGACCCCGTATAAAATGCCACCAAACACTAAGAGTAGAAAGGCAAATGTGGTGAGAAATGATGTCGATAACTCTGAACTGCGTCTTGAAACTGTGCTATCGGATTCTGGTTTTTCAAGTTGCTCAAGAACCTGTGCTGCTAGCGAAACCAACCGTTCACGCTCTTGCTGATAAACCTCTGGCGAAAACTTGTTTTGGTCAGCCTCCAACTCTTGTAGCTGTTCAATGAGTTGCTGCTTACGTGCCAAAAGGTCTTTGTTTTGGACATTCTGATTGGCCTCGCCTTTAATGCGAACAACCATAACTAGGCCCACAAGTGCAGATACACCAAAGACAGCAAGCGGAGGGCCCCATATATCCCAGTTCACTGCTCACCATCCAGTTCGTCAAGTATGCGTTGTCGATACCTGTCATCCGTTTTGGCTGTTGGTGATTTGGATAATTGTGAGGAAGGCGCTTTGTTCGATTTTCGCTGTCTAATCTGCCAACCCACAACCCCCAAACCAAACAACAGACCTGCGCCTGGAGCCGTCCAAACAAACCAGTGACTGGACTTTGGCTTGAGCAAAGCCCACTCTCCATACCGAGACACAAAATAGTCAACGATTTGCTCGTCCGAATATCCCGCCACCACAAAGTCATGGATGCGGTTTTGCATGGCGATGGCTGCATCAGATCGGGAGTCGGCCACAGAAAGACCTTGACATACCGGACAACGAAGCATTTTACCCAACCGCTCACTGCGTTGGTCTGCTTCAGAATCGGTTGGCGGATCGAGTATGGGCGGCTCGGGGATGGACATGTCCTCTTGGGCCAGTGCCATTTGTACAAGCAAGAGTAAAATCATCTAAAGCATTCCGTCGAGAATTTGGCTAACCTCAAGCACATAAGGATTTAAAGGTCCCGTAATCTTTCTCACAATAATGCCGTCGGCATCCAGTATGTAAGTTTCGGGAACACCAGACACACCATAATCAATGCTGGTCCGTTGTGTGGGATCCATCAGAGATGGAAAGACAGCACCGTGTTTTTGTACGAAGCGTTTTGCGTCTTCTTTTGTGTCTCCATAGAGGATACCAAGAAATGTCACACCCTTTGACTTATACCGCTTCGCAAGCCCCATCAACTCGGAATGTTCTTGAAGGCATGGTTGACACCACGACGCCCAAAAATTAATCACAACTGGTGCACCCTCAATGTCCTTCAACGAAATGGCATAGCCTTCTAAACTTTCAAGTTGGAAGTCGGGCGCTTTTTCGCCCGTAAGGGCTTCTGGTAATGCGCGTGGATCATAACGAAAGCCTTGAGCTAAAACCCAAATGAGTGGAATGCACAACAGCAGACCAATGCCCATGACTTTCCAGTTCATGCCACGGCTTCCTTAGATTTTGCATTGGACTTCCGCCGAGATGGCCACGCACTAATCAAAGTACCAAGCCCCATAATTCCACCCCCAAACCACAACCAAAATACAAGGGGCTCAATGATCACTTGCAGTCCAATCCGATCATTGTCTTCATCTATTTTGACCAAACTGAGGTAAAGATCCTGGCCCAATGTGGTCTTGACGGCTGGGGTTCCGATGGTGGTTTGCATGCGATGATAATTGTTAAGCCGCGGCTCAAGCGTCCCCAACTCAGTTCCGTCTTGAAGGACCCGTACCATGGCAACACGGGACGATCGATGTGGTTGCTCGTCGGTGCGCGCACCATCATAAATGAGCTGATAACCATGAAACTCAACTTGCTCTCCAGTCCTTATCAGGAACTCCTCTTTTTCTTTGTAGGCAGATGAACCTGTAACGGCAATCGCAACCAATATCACACCCAAGTGAACAATATAGCCACCGGTTCTGCGGCGGGCTTTTTTGGAAACAGTCCAAAGGGCACCAATGAATGACTCCCCTTTGGATTGGCTTCTGCGGAGCGCAGGGCGCAAAAGATCTTTAGCGGTTGGGGCCAAAGCAATTCAACAATGCGCAAACGACAATAGCGCTTGGTCCCACTCGGCACCAAACCCCAAGGCCACTCCAGCGGCTACAAATGCGCACAGCATAGGCCATGACAAGCTTTTAAAGGCACGGTCTAATCTGGTTTGGCCCCATGGCAAGGCAGGCCCCACCCCCATTAGGAAGACGATGCCCATTGAAATGGGAACACCAAGTTCATTGAAGTAAGGCTCTCCGATGCTGAGTTTATTTTGTGTCATCGCTTCAT
>JAYYJC010000437.1:0-10000 GCA_036146655.1 Myxococcota bacterium
AGACCTTTCAGCGGCATTCTAGTTCGCAGCCTGAGTATTCCAACCAAAGCGGTCCGATTTGGGCCGCTTTTTGTATTTTGAAAGTCCAAATAAAAACCAACAAGGCATGAAGCGCCCAGATCTTACGCTCCCGATCATCAACAGTGCATCTCAGAAAATCCGCATCATATTCACTTTTTATATTTTTTAGAATCTATAATAATACAGGTATTTCAATATATTTTAAACCAAACAGTGTTTGTTTTTGATTTGACAAACGAGTCCTTGATCCGCTTTAAGAAGCCCCATTATGTGCCGCTCAAGCTGATCGAAAGGCTCTGGACCAAAATGACTCCACAAGTGACTGCGACGAAGCGCAAATGAAGCCAAGACCTCAGAGGTCAATCTTACGATAGAGTGCCCTCACCTGTGCCCAAGACCCCAACCGACCCCAGAGCGTGTCGTAGGCGGACAAGGCCACATCTTCCATGGTGCTGATGTCTTGTGGTCGCACACCAAGCCCAAAACGCACACGGTCTAGGATTTCGACAGAATCATCCAACCCAGGGATCACAATCGTGCCAAACGCTTCGGCCTGCTGTGAATTCACGGCCTCCAAAAGCTGGTTGGCCGAGGAGGCTGGACTCACCTCAACGCCGGCATCTCTGAATCCAATACAGAGCAGCTTCCAATAGTTCAGAATCCGTGTGGTATTGGGCACCCTCCAGAGTGGCTGACGATAATGCCGAATCCAAAACAAACGGTGCATGGGTCGATAGAAGACCGCATAGAGCATGAGCAAGATGAACAAGATCCAAAGGAGATAGTACAGAATGTTGAATGCCTGCTGTGCGGCTTTTTGTGCCTGCTCCATCATCTCTTCAGCGCGCTGCACCATGTCGGCGGAGTCCATGCCGTCGCCGTCATCCGATTGGCTCGCCTTTCGCTTGCCTTTTTTTCGTCCTTGCTCTTCTGGCTCGGCCTGCTGAACCTGCTCTGATGGCTCATCCGAACCCCCACCCTCATCACTCTCAGCGGTATGCCACAGGAAAGGGGCCGTCAGGGCAGCGGCCATGGCGAGAAGAACCGCAAAAGCAGTCAGACCAACCCAGCCACCACAGCCCATTCGCGTCTGCCCTTGGCTGCTGTGCTCTAGACTGTCGGACTTCATCGTCGCCCGAGCCCCATAGCGCCAGTGAAACAGGCGATGCCGTTCGCGAATGGCCAAATAGAACAGAATGGCGACCACCACAATGACAAAAAAAGAAAAACTTAGGACATCCCAGACCACGAGCTTGTTGCCGGCCTCCCAGGCCGAGACTTTACCCTGTGCATTGGCGGCAATGACAGCACTGCCACCCCCATAGAGAATGGCAGGCCAGCAGGCCCACACATCCCGCCCTGCGCGGAGACTCCACATGCCCGCAAAGAAGAAGATGGAGCCCAATAGGGCATAGACCATAAAATAGGTGCCCAGAACCGGAATGGCAATGCTGATGAGCATTCCAAGCCCCCAAGCGGCACAGCCATGCACACACCCAAAGCTTTCTCGAAGCCGTAAAATGGCCGCAATTTGTCCCAGTATGATGCCCACAATGGTCACACTGCTAAACACCACAATGGCTTCGAGATCAAAGCCGTCGTAAATGGTCAAGGAAATCAAAAAAAGCGCCAACGACAGGAGTGTCAGCAACCAGTAGGTGACAAGGGGCCAAAGAAGGGATTTGGTTTGTGCATTCAGGGCCCTCATTTTTGAACCCCAATCAGACGGTGAACCTGATCACTGAGCTCAAGAATGTAGGCTGAGTCGGACTGCTGAACGATGGCCTGGCGAACCACATCGCCATTTTTCTGAGCAATGGTCCGAAGCCGTCGACGGGCGTGGTACTCATGATGCATGAGAAGAACAGTCTTAATCTGCATAAAAAGTGTATTCTCGTCATTTCCGACCTCTGCAGGGAGACGCAGCAACCATTTAAGGCTGCCCATCCATACATTGGAACCCACCACAGTTTGCCAGAAAGTCAAATCCTGTTCTGGAAGTGCGTAGATGGGCGGGTGATACACCCAAAGAAGCTTGGCATCCTCAAAAGCGAGATTTGGGGGTAGGGTAAAGCGAGAGGAGACAACTACCACATGCTTTTCTCCGTCCATCAGATTGATCAAACCATTGACATCCACATCGGCCTGCCAGAAGACACGGGCACCGAGGTCTTGCCACCGGGTTTGACTCTCAAGGGCGCAGGACACTTCCTCGATTCCCATACCGTCTTCTTGTTTGACATAGGCCACAAGGCGGACATGATTGCCTTTCTCTTGCATTCGGGCGGCAAGCGAGAGCCAAACCTCAACCAGCTGATCGAGCACCTGCTCCACCCCAACGGCATCTGACAAAGCCTCTTTGGATGGAAAATACGCATCGAGCGCCAATAAAACAGTATCGGAATGTATCTCTTTACTCTCGGGCTTTCTTATCTGCAACTGACCCGTTCGGATAGACAAACGCCAATTGATCCGACGGGTATCATCACCGCTGACATATTCCTTAAAGAGAAAATAGTCTTCTGAAGCAAAACGATTTGGTTTGGTGAGAATATCTGGCTCTTCCACCTCTGAACGGGGAGCCTCTATGACATCTAGAGGCCGAAATTGAGGGAGCACCTTAAGCGTGGTGGTCGCCATATTGGCCACACTGATGCGAGTTAGCCCAAGGATGTCCTGATACCAGATATTGGCTGGGCCAAGCTCATGCAGACCCCGAGGAGTCTTTCGGAGGCGTCCCTGAAGGGTGGTGGTTCCGCCAGAAGCATCCACCCCAACGGCATACCGAGATTCGGTCTCAAGCGCTGGCGGATTTTTATCCTCGATCACCAATAAAAAACCAAGAGGGATCGGCACATGGTCAAGTACAAAACGCTCTTCAGCAGGAGAACCACTCACCACCACTGCTGGCGACATCTCGCGCCGTAACATACCCGTGTTTCGCTTTGAAGAGGTGTGAAAGGCGTTGATTCTAAAGGTTGAAATCAAAGCCGAAACGCCAATGACAGAGTAAAGCAAGAGCAGAAGAAAAACAGAGGTAGTCCCCAAAGACGCCCATCTGGCACACATTGCTGCCATGGTAAAAAAGACACCAGCCCAAAGCACACCCCAACCTCTTGCTGTCAAAATTCCGGCGTGCTTTTGGATGGAAGCAAACAATTTGGGGAAAGTCCAATTGGTATGTGCGGCCCGGTCTCTTCGAACCTTAGTGACCGTAGCCACAAGCAGCATCCCAAAGGTGGGAACCAACATCAACAAAAATAGAGCGGTAAAAATGCCCGCTGTTGAAGCAAATTGCGCATCTGAAAAGATCAGCATTCCGCAGAAAAAAACCAAAAAAGGAGCCAAAAATAGCCCACAGCTGTTGAGTCCACAGCCAAGAAAGGAGCGAAGTGGTGGTGGCCCCTCGCTCACGACGGTACAGCAACCTGCTGAAGCATTTGCTCTACATAGCCATGACCAGACAGGCTTCCGGACAGCACGATGCGATGCCCCAGCACATCCGGTGCTGTCAGTTGAATGTCTTGCGGATTCACAAAATCTCTGCCTTGAGTCATGGCATGAGCCTGAGCCACTCGAGCCAGCATGAGTGTGGCACGGGGTGAGGGTGGTGAGAGGCATTTGGCGTCAGAACGCATGCGGTTGACCAACTCGACCAGATAAGCCTTAATGCGCTCGCTAATAAAGATTTGGGAAACCAGTTGCTGCCACCCTAAAAATGTTGGTGTATCAATGACAGGCTTGAGGTCAGCGATGGGTGGCTGCGCAGCAAGATGAATGTCCAACATGTCCATTTCGGCTTCTGGTGGTGGAAAACCCATGCTGAGCTGCATGGTAAATCGATCGAGTTGTGCTGCCGGCAACTGATAGGTTCCTTGCTGAGCATCGAGCGGATTCATCGTGGCAATGGTCATAAATGGAGGAGATAACAGATGTGTTTTTCCTTCGATGGTGACTTGTCGCTCGGCCATGACCTCAAGAAGTGCTGACTGCGTTTTGGGAGTGGCACGGTTAATCTCATCTGCAAGTAGAAGATTGGTAAAGATGGGCCCAGGCTGGAATTCGAATGCCTTAGAACGCATGTTGAAAATGTTCGAGCCAGTAATGTCCATTGGGAGGAGGTCGGGTGTAAACTGGATCCGAGAAAATTGAAACTGTATCGAAGCAGCAATGGTTCTGGCCAGCATGGTTTTACCGGTTCCTGGAACATCCAACAAGAGCACATGCCCGCCAGAAATAAGGGTGACAAGAACCTTGGAAACCACATTCTCCTTGCCTTTAATGACTTGGCCAACATTCTGAATAAGGCCGTGAAATTGGGCTTGAAATTCGGCCACATGTGCCGCACGGGTTGGATTGGACTCAGTCATTGAGCCTCCTCAAAAAATAAGTGTCGAAGGGCGGAAAATAAACGGGACAAAGTCCCTTGGCGTACTGTACGCTCTGAGCGTACAACTTCAAGCGCATCCAAATCGCAGCGCCAATAGCGAGCATACTCGCGAATGACCTGCCACTCACTTCCATCAAGCTGATTGTCGACAAAAGCAAGCTCAATCATCGCTTCAATAAGACGCTGTGGATCACTTGGATACGCCAATTCAGACGGACGCCACACACGCTGCTCTGCAGGCTCCAAAGGTGAAACGCCAAACTGTTGAAGTTGCGCATTGAGCAACTGCTGCTCTTCTTGCTCAATGCTTCCATCAGCCATCATCACTGAAGTCAGCGCACATGCAATGACAGACAACTCAGCTGTAGGGTAGTAAATGTCAAAATCAAGATAGGGTTCATGCTCGTCTGAAGAGACAACGGCCTGTTCAGGTTCTGCTTGACCCGCCATTCCTGAAAACAGATACCCAAGCACATCAAAATTGGTATCAATGTCTTCTCGAGCAAGCACTTTCTCAGTGAATTCTGCGGGACTAGAAACTTGAAAATGTGCCCGACAAAATTCAATCGGGTTCGAATAACCCTCGGCACGCATCCATACCGCAAATGCAGCTTGGACTTGTTCTGTTGTGTCCAATTGAATCGGCCCTCGAATGCGCACACCATTTTCATATTGGCAGCGACAAAATGAACATTCAGAGTACATCGCTACACCTTCAGTACCAGCAGAATCATGCACTTCAATCCTTGATGATTCTATCAAACAGTGTTCGCATTTTTTTCGGATTTGAATGGTTTTAGACATGGTGTGATTGAAAGATAGATGCGAGCTCTTCTCTAATTCTGCGTACTTCCCGGTCAAAAAACTTACGGGAGGGACCATTCGATTTTTCGAGTTGAGAAAGGCGCAAACCAAGGGTTGTTATGAGATTGAGAGTGTACCTTTTTGGGACGACATTTGGAAGCCAAGAAGATCCTTGGATTCTCTCAAAAATGGACAGAGTCTTGTCTATCATATCGTGACTTAGCGTCCCATTCTTTACTTCTTCAAGCAAAAAACGCCTAATGTTTCGCCGTTCAGCGATTAACAGACCAAAAAAGAGACAGAGTCCTAAAAAGACTTCGATCGCCAATATACCCACATCAAGGAGCAACCGTTGATCCTCACTAATCGGCAAACGCTCAATAACCAGAATCCCATTCCAGAGACCATGAATCCCCATTGCGACTAGCAATCCAACCGTCCCCAACCCAAAAAAATACACAGGCCCTTTTTGCTTTGCGAAGCCAATTGATACTCCAACAATAGATGTGCACAGTGCATGCATGACCGCACTACACAAGGTACGAACCACCACCATCATCATCCAACTAATGGGATCCATTCCCAAAGCACCTTCCATAAAGTATTTAAAGTTTTCGGTCATTCCAAATCCAAGACCGGCCGCAGCACCATACACAAACCCGTCGGAGGCATTGTCAAAATGGCGAGACTGATAAATCAGCAATAAAAGCAGGGCCTTTCCTGGCTCTTCCGTCAAAGGCGCAATAACAGCTGCGGATACTTGCTCAACCATAGATGGCTCGAACAAGGATGATAGAGCAGGGCTGATTCCGACCTGTAAAATAAGCGCAATGCCGACGCCACCCAAACCACCCCAGAGAAATGTCCCACCCAAAAGCCAAAGTGGTTCACGGTCAAACCAGTCCAAAAGCCAGACCGTCAATAAATACAGGATCATGGGAATGACTGCAGCTATGATGGACAGTGGAATTAATATGATTGTCATTTCCATAATCATGCCCCATGTCACCATTGAAGATCAACCGTGGACTTTATTCTAGCAAAACCACGGACTGTTGCGGCAAAATAAGCAACCGTATCTCAAAATACAACAACCAGCGTCAATTTAGATGAAAGGGTTGAGAAGAATAAATTATTTTAATACAAACACTGTTAGGTAACAAAATACAGATTTAACATAGACTTATAGGTAATTTGCTTCATAATTATTTTCCATGATGAGAAAATATATTTTGTGCTATTATATGCACTGACCTGAATCCTTTTACGAGAAAAAAGCCAATGATACTGCTGCTCTTAGCCTGTAATCAGATCAAAATGGCCCCAAAAGACATTGATGGTTTGGCCCATTACTTTTGGCAAAACATGGAAGAAGATGCTGAATTAATAGGTCAAGGCTCCATAAACTTATTTGATGCCCTCAACGCCAATACTCTGAATGAACCCCAAAACGGCCTAATTACAAAACTAAGCAAGGCAGAACTTGAGTTGGTAAACAAGGGTGATGAAGATCCCACAAAGGCTACGGGTGTATTTTATGCAAATATTGTCAACTGTTCTCTCGAAGGCATTGAACCAGGAATCTATGCTGCCAACCAAGATGAGCGTCACCCTGACACATACACCTATTATGACCGCGAATATACTTCTGATAAAGCAGCATATGAAGCAAGAGAGTCAGATACTTTAACTTGGTACACCACTTACACCGTCGAAGGACTTGGGGCCAACTATACTGCCAATCTACATGGATACATACGCTACATCGATTTCATTGATGACGAGATCACGCCATATGGCCCGATCATCATCTCAAGAGGAGTCTTGGACGAACCAGCCTATTTTAATAATTCAGATGAACGCGGCTTGTTTCAAGATTATCAAATGGAAGTCTATTTCGAGCGAGCACCTGGAGAAACAGTCCATTTCTATACCATATGGAGAGAGATGGTCTATGCCGGTGCAGCCGATTTTGATTCTGAAACCGTCCAGTCCTTCGTTCTCGATGGTTTCGAAGATTGGGATCAAGACAGTGAAGATCTCTGTCCCGATTGAAAACACTAAAAAGACTGCGGGAGACAAACAATGTCTCCCGCAAAATAATTAAAGTTCAAGCAAATCTAGTAGCGATAATGCTCTGGCTTGTATGGTCCTTCAACTGGAACTTGAATGTAGTCAGCCTGATCTTGTCTGAGTTCCGTAAGATTCGCACCAAACTTCATGAGATGTAAGCGAGCAACCTTTTCATCGAGGTGCTTTGGAAGAGTGATGACGGTTGGGGTCGCAGCATCCACATTATGGACACGGTTCACACCATATTTTTCAGCAGACTGGTGAAGCTCGATTTGAGCAATGGTCTGGTTGGTGAATGAGGCTGACATCACGAGAGAAGGATGACCTGTTGCACAACCCAAGTTAACCAAACGGCCTTCAGCGAGAATGATCACAGAATGTCCGCCTCCATTTGGGCCATGAGTCGTGTTGGTGAACTTCCATTCGTGCGTTCCATCTTTGATCTTGATTTTCTGAACAAGACCCTCTTCTGCCATTTTCTCAAGTCCAGCCATGTCGATTTCATTGTCGAAATGACCGATGTTGCAAACAATGGCATTGTGGCGCATTTGCATCATGTGCTCTGCAGTGATGATGTCTTTGTTTCCGGTTGCGGTTACAAAAATATCATAGACACCAACGACATCCTCAAGGGTCACCACATCAAAGCCCATCATACAGGCTTGGAGTGCACAAATGGGATCCACTTCTGAAATGGCCACACGGGCAAACTGACCGCGTAGGGACTCTGCAGAACCCTTACCCACATCGCCGTAACCACACACGATGACGCGCTTTCCAGAAATCAGTACATCGGTGGCTCGCATGATCGCATCAACCAGTGAGTGGCGACAACCATAGACATTGTCAAACTTGGACTTAGTCACAGAGTCATTGACATTGATTCCGGGGAACAGAAGGGTGTTGGCATGCTCTCGCTCGATGAGGCGGTGAACACCTGTGGTGGTTTCTTCGGATACGCCACGGATGTCTTTGGCAAGTTCGTGCCAGAAGTTGTCACCCTTTTCAGCGCGCACATCGTGTAAGAGATTTAAAATGACGGCATGTTCAGCAGAAGAAGCCGTATCAACTGCAGGAATGGTGCCGCTCTTTTCGTATTCAACCCCAAGATGAACGAGAAGTGTGGCATCGCCACCGTCATCAAGTATTAAATTTGGGCCACTGCCGTCGGTCCAAATCAGAGCCTGAAGGGTACACCACCAATACTCTGGAAGGCTTTCACCTTTCCACGCATATACAGGGGTTCCTTGAACATTGTGTGCACTACCGTTTTCGCCTGCAACAACGGCTGCAGCTGCATGATCTTGAGTAGAGAAGATATTGCATGAGACCCAGCGCACATCCGCACCGAGATCGGTCAAGGTTTCAATTAGAACAGCTGTTTGAATGGTCATGTGGAGTGAACCCATGATCTTGGCACCAGCAAGCGGCTTTTGACCAGCATATTCTTCACGGAGGGCAACCAAACCAGGCATCTCATGAAGTGCGAGTTCAATCTCTTTGCGGCCAAATGCAACCATGTCGGTGGACAATTCTTTGACCTTGTGAGGGAAATCAGAAAACAGGGGAAGGCTCGTATCCATGAAGCCTGTGGTCGGTGTCTTTTCGATGCTCATAAAAAACCTCGTTGATGAAGATTAAAAAGGACATTATTCGTCTATCCGAATAAACGAATACATACAAGAGTAAAGTCCAATTATGCATCCCATTTTTCAAAGGCTTCAGGTTTTTTCTGATCCGAATCGCATTCGTCTGCTGCGGATCTTACAAATTTCCGAATTTACGGTCGGTGAACTGACCACCATTTTAGAGGTTTCACAACCCACAGTCTCAAGACACCTCAAGCATCTTCTAGAACAAAACCTCGTCGAACGGCGCTCTGAAGGAACAGCTGGATATTATCAAAGCACCTTGTCACTCAGAAGCACTCATGATCAGCAAATTTATCAGATTGTACTCGACGAATACAAAGAGCACGAAGACGACGATCTGCGAAGAGCAGAAAGCATTCTGGCTCTTCGAAGCATCGACACAACCCGTTTTTTCCAAAATATCGGTGCTCGATGGCATGAACTCCGACATGCGCTCTTTGGGGGCCAATACCTACTGCCTACTCTTCTTCAACTCATCGACCCCAAAACTGTTATCGCCGATATTGGGTGTGGTTCAGGAGAGACATTGGCATTGCTGGCTAAAGTCTCACAAAAGGTGATCGGTATCGATCAATCCGCTGAAATGCTTACAACAGCTGCTCGTAACTGTGCCAACTTCTCAAATATCGAACTCCGCTCAGGAAGAGCTGAAGGGCTGCCATTAGAGCCAAAAGAAGCAGATGTGGTGCTGTGTATGCTGTTACTCCACCACATTGACAACATTGATGCGGCTTTTAAGTCCATCGCTCACGGCCTTTCGGACAAGGGGAGAGTCATCATCCTTGACTTGCAACCCCATCATCAAAGAGAACTCAAGCAGCAACTGGGTCATCAGCATCTTGGTTTCTCACAAGCAGATTTGGAGACTGCTGCGGCATCAGAATTTGAGCTCGTGAATTACATCGCACTTCCTGAAGATCCTTCAGCCATTGCTCCACCACTGTTTATTGCCTGCTTTCAAAAACGATAACTTTAGAAATATTCGTATGTGTTACGCCAACGGTGGAACAGCAGGCAATGAACTCTTGTCCTGCGTGATACAAATCACTCGGTTCTGGAT
>JAYYJC010000438.1:0-10000 GCA_036146655.1 Myxococcota bacterium
TGAACCATCTCTAGTCATCCGACGGCAACCCAATCAACCAAGCACTTCGAGCGGGCTATCATGATGGCCTCACAATTTCGGTGCCATACATGGCGTGTGAACGATCGATTCTATCGATGAGGGCTGGGACGACCTGAGCGCTGCGGACGATACATCTGACCTTGACTTTTAGAGTTCAGCCGTTGTTTTTGCTCGTCGCTCAAACTGTCGACCCATTCAAACATTGCATCAAGCGCTGTCGTTTGGGCCGAAACAAGTGCGAGGTGAAAAGACTCAATTCTCGATTGCAATTCTGCCTCAGTAATTTCCCCTTTGAGAAGTAGGGGATCGGTTTGAATTCGGGAAAAGTGGCTTTCAATATGCAAGGTATGCACATCTTGCTTGGCAAGCTTCAATTGTTCAAGCAAGGCTTGTTGCTCTGCATTTAAAGCGAGAAAGTCACTCATTTTATCCATCTTGTCCATGCCTTTCGTTTCTGACTTTTCGATCGCTTTGCTTTTCAAGTCCGCATTGCGCATTGTCACTTTGGAAAGGAGCTTCTCACGCTGATCATCATTAAGTGATGCCAAAAAGTCCATGTGGGCATTGAACGCATTTTGATGGGTATTGAGTGCATTAAGCTGCATGGCTTCGGCTCGTTGACGAATCTCTCGCTTATTCATTTGACCACTGGTATAGCCCATAAAGATCATTTTCTTGAGTTGTCGCCCGTCATGTTTGAGTTCTTGGGCATCCATTTTTGCTTCTATGACAACCTCAAAGAGTGCCTGCTGTGCGTCATCAAGTTCCAGAAATTCAGCCATGCGATCTGCTCTGGCTTGGGCTTTGCTATGCCATTCCACATCCATGTCTGCATGAGGTGGCTTTGCCAATAGTTGGGTTGAACAAATCCCCAAAATTGCGGTCAAAACAAATGCTTTTTTAAACATGATTAACTCCGTCGTGCGATGCGCTACAAACAACTGCGGTTGATGTTTACAGATGAAACGCACGGGATGTGCGTTAAATTTCTACTAAGTTTATTTTAGCAAATAAAATGAAGAAATGTGCGATGAGATCTGTATTTTTTGCTCAGTGCTAGATGACATGGGTTTCTAAAATCGTCATTAAACCTTCTGGATTATCTACATGGACCCAATGTCCTGAATCAGGAAGGATAATCAATTGGGCCAAAGAATCCTGAACACGAGACACCATTTCTTCTGTCCAACGGTCACTGTTCTTTGCTCTCAAGACATACACATCTGAAAACTGTGCCAATTCAACCAAATGCCAAAGATCTTGTTTAAAGTAGTCCATGATCATGGATTCAATTCCATCGATGTGAAATCGCCAATCATAACCACCATCTACGGCCGTTAAGTTGGTGGTCATCCAACGAGACAAACCTTCAGTAAAACCGGCCTGCATTAACAGTGTTACCAACGATTGTCGGCTAGGGAGCGGACGCTCTATTTTGCGGATCTTGCGGATGACCTGAACCACTTCTGGTACATCCGTCGGATCGATTTCAATCGATCCCACCGCAGAGTCAAGCAACCAGACTTGATCTGGGTTGTGCGCTGGACACGATTCAAGATATTTTAACACGACCTTTCCCCCAAAAGAGTGCCCAATGAGCACATCGGGATGCCCTAATTCTTCGCCTAGAGACCACAGGTCCTGCGCTGCCGCTTCGAGGGTGTTGGGTGGGTCAGCTGGACCAGAACGACCATGGTTACGAAGATCCATTAAAACGAAGCGGGTGAGGGGGCGAAGCTTTGACCAGCGACTGGCGAAGCCTCGCCAATTTTGAGCAGAACCCAAAATCCCATGTGCGATGTAAACGGTTTGCTGATATTCTTCTTTGCAGCCTAAAATCATCCAGTTGCGAATCATTTCTTCTCCAGAGACCGACATCCATGTACCGCAAGGAAATCATTTATGCAAGACGGCATCACCACATTCAAATGTCGCAATGGAAACATCAAAGCGCTGTACATTCCTCAATCGGGCCCCTTGATTGTAATGATTCATGGCTTTCCGGGTCGACCACAAGACTTCAAAAGACTGATCAATCACCTCAACGGCCGCAGCATTTTGGCTGTGGCTCTTCCTGGTTTTGGGATCAGTCCTGAAACTCCAAAAATCACGCATGACAGCCTTGTTCAAACACTGATTGAGGTGATTCAACAATGCTCCGCAACAGAATTATTTGTTCTTGGACATTCGTTTGGTAGCGCATTGGCAGTCTCTATCGCAGAGCAATTGTCGGAATCGGTGACCGGATTGTTCTTGGTCTCTCCAGTGGGACTTAGACCGCACAGAGCAATGAGAAATGGGGCACGGTACATTTATCCAGTGTTTCGATATACGCCATTGTATTGGTTCAGGCGGCAGATTATCCCCACTCTATTTCACCGAGCAGGATTCCCAAAAAAAATCACTTTTGAGTCCATGTGGCTCTCTTGTCACCTTGCATGGGCCTTTCGATTTAATGCGTACAAATTGAGTGTTTCACGGATTAAGGCCCCATGCACTTTGATACACAGCTCAAATGACCCGCTAATTGAAACACAAATCATCACGGAGCTTGTTACGGCGTTCAATCAGGCAGAATTACTCCTTTTTGACAGCGGTAAGCACAATCCGCACCACATACATGCCAAGCAGATTTCTCAGATCATCAACATTAAAATGCTCGGTCAATAATCGACCGAGCATGTGGGTTTTTATTGGAGATTAAAGGGTCAATTAGGCGTTAATCAGTACTTTCCGACTGTGGTTCGCAATCGGCAGTGTGATTTGTAGCCGTCCATTTGCGAGTTTCGCCTCAATCGAATCCACATCAATGGTTCGGTTTAAACGGAAGTCTCGCTTATAGGTCAGACGGGTCTCTCCACGCTGACGAAACGCTCGAATCTTGAGAGTGTGGTTTTCAATATCAATCTCAAGATGTTCCTCTGAGACTCCAGGAAGGAAGACATCGACTTGAAAATGATCTGATGATTTATAGATGTTTGATTTTGGTGAAATAGTAGACATATTTAAAATCCTTAATAGCGTAAAGTAAAATGTGTGATGATTTAGACATCAACTGTTGTTTCAGGTGTTTCGTTGTGCTCAATTCGACCTTCAGATTGAAGAGTGACAGCAATCCGTCGAGCCGCTTTCTTTGGAACCAGTAAGCGGAGAAGACCATGTTCCAAATCAGCTTCGATCAAGTCCACATCTATGCTGTTACGAAAACGAAACCGTTGATTGATGCCTTCAGAGATACGCTCCTGATGAAGCAGGGTCCTTTCGCTTTCCAATTCTGTGGGCTTGGCTGAAATGTGTAGCTCGTTGTCAGTGGCATTGATCTCAATGGCTTCAGGATGAATACCGACGGCATCAAGTTCGATGATGTAATGATTTTCCCATTCTTTGATCGGTCTGCTGTTGGATACAAAGCGATGTGAAAATAAAGGGTGTAGAGGGAGTAATCCCATGGTGTACCTCCAAATGTACAGTAAAAATTTAAGTAAAGAAATAAAGTTGCAACCAAAGCTGCGAGTAAAATATCAGCGTAACAAATGCTGATGACCCGTATAAAATCACCGCATTACAATCGACAAGGGTCGGTAAAAAATTTTTTATTTATTTTGAACGAGAAAAGGCAAATCGCTCGATGAAAGCTTGAAGATCACTTTGAAGATCATGTTTCTTCACCCCAAGGGCTTCAGATCCTTTGACCGAAATACCAGCCCGGGGCATGTCCAACTCGACAAAAATTCGCTCAAGCGCAGGATAAATATTTTGCAGGGCTTCTGCAACGCCAATGATGGGCATATTAAACCCAATCAAATTGTACACACCACTCTGCACATTGGAACCAATCAAAGCAGAACTGCGCTCTGAAGCTGAGTCAATGTGAATAAAAGATCGCATTTGTGAGCCATCACCCTCAATGGAAAGACGACCCTCAAAATGGGCTTGCCATGCAAATCGGTTGATAACGGCATCAAATCTCATTGATGGTGCATAGCCGTAGACATTGGCGCATCGAAGCACATGAACAGTCCGACTTTTTGACAGCCGAAGAAACATCTTTTCTCCTCTCCATTTTGATGTCCCGTACCAAGTTTGGGGCCGAGCGGGAGAATCAACATCCACCTCTTCATCTGAAAACCCATAGACGGCTGCTGAACTCATGTAAACCACATGCTGCACATTGGATTCTTCAATCGCATAGCTGAGCTCTGCACATCCCCAATGGTTGCTTTGCTCAAAAGAATGGGGATCGCCTACGGCATACGGTGTGGACACTTTTGCAGCCAAGTGGAAGACCACATCGACATCAGAAAAGACAGATTGAAGCAATCGACTGTCTAAAATATCTCCACGGACAAAACGGATTCGAACATTTCCATATTGGGCCCCGAGAAAAAAACCTCTTCGACCATGACTAAGATTGTCATAGACGACTATTTCTTCCACATCGGGTCTGAGACTTAGCTGTTGGACCAATGCGGTCCCCAGATAGCCTGCCCCGCCAGTGACACAAATCTTCATGAACCACCTCCCAGCGTCGTATGCAGCCCACATTCGGTTTTGTTAAGTCCAGCCCATCGACCGCCACGGCCATCCAGATCATCTTCATAGCTTCGAGTGCAGGGTTGGCAGCCGATTGACACATAGCCCGCATCATCTAACGGATGCTTCGGTAAATTATTTGCCTCAATGTAGTAATACATCATGCGTGAATCCCATTCAAGAATGGGGTGATATCGCAATATTCCATGCGCCGCAGGCTGGATTTTTTTCATGGCTTTTCGTGTTTCCGATTGGGCTCCACGAACCCCATTGATCCAGATATCATGGCTCTGAAGCACAGGCTCAAGAGGAAGCACCTTATTGATGTGACAGCATGTATCAGGATCAGATGCAAACAAAAATCGACCATCACCACTAACTTGTTGATGCCGAGACTGAATGCTTCGGAGCGTCATAATGTTGAGACCCCACTGGGCTCTTAACATGTCTCGAAACAAAAATGTTTCGGGAAATAAAAATCCAGTATTGAGAAAATAAATCGGTGTCTGTGGCGCAAAACGTGAAATCAGATGCAACAAAACCACACTATTGGTTTGAAATGAAGAAGATGCAAACATCCGCTTGCCTTGCGCCTGAAATTCTTCGAGCTGCTGCTGAATTTCACCGAGATATGGGCTAAAGTCTATCATCGAAGCCCCAATAACCGATTTTACCCATAGACAACAATGTCAAATACGGCCATTTTAATTCCAGCGCGAATGGAATCCACTCGCCTTCCACAAAAATTACTCCTACCACTTGGGAACAGCACTGTGATTGGCCAATGCCTGAAGCGGGTCAAAGCTGCCCAAACAGGTTGTCCCATTGTGCTCTGTACGGACAGCTCACTCCTGGCAAAAGAGGCAGAAAAACTCAACATCGAATCCGTTATTACTCCTAGAAACTTTTCAAGCGGAAGCGACCGAATCGCCCATGTTGCAGCACAACGGAATGAAGACTTTGTGTTGAATGTACAAGGAGATGAAGCCTTTATTGAACCTTCTGTGATTCAACGGATTTTACAGGTTCGTAATCAATCGAGCGCTGACATCGTTTCGTGCATGACGCGCATTGAAGATCAAAGAAACTGGAACCAACCAGCGGTTGTAAAAGTTGTTTGTGCACCAAATGGACGGGCCCTATACTTTTCTAGGTCTCCCATACCCTTTTCACGAGGGACCAATCCTCAAACACATCCTGTGGGATACGCCCACATTGGTATATACGCCTATACAAGAACCGCATTGTTGCGATTCGCTGCATTCACACCGAGTCCACTCGAACAGCAAGAAGGCTTGGAGCAATTGCGGGCACTCGAGAACGGCATGTCGATAGATATGATAGAATTGAAGAGCGAAAGTTTGAGCATAGACACACATGCCGATTACAAATGCGCACTCAAAAGGGCGGCGAAAGAATGAAACTCAAAGCAGTATTGTGTGATGTAGATGGCGTTCTCACGGATGGGCGTTTGCATTATTCAGCCGAGGGAGAAATCACCAAGATCTTTTCTGCACGAGATGGATGGGGCTTTAAAAAGTTAAAGGAAAAAGGCTTTGTCTTGGGAATCCTATCTGGAAAAGACAGCAACGCACTCCGAAAGAGACTATCAGATTTGCCCATTGACTTTCAAGCACTGGGCCAAGACACTAAAAGCATCGGGTACGAACGGTTCAAAGCTAAGTTCCAGTTATCCGATTCAGAAATCGCCTACATTGGCGACGATGAACTCGACATCCCCATTTTGAAACAAGTTGGTTTCGCTTGTGTCCCATCAGATGCACACCCTGCTGCTGTGGCTGCTTCTCACGAACAATTACCAGCCAAAGGGGGGTCGGGAGTACTAAGATGTTTAGCAGATCTATTGTGTGTAGAGACCAATCATCAGCCGCTTCCTAAGTTTAATAATTCAGGTCCACTGGTTGGAATAGTCGGAATGAATGTCATCGAAGACGAAGAACTGGTTCGATGTGTGGCTGCTGAAATCAAAGCAATTGCTGCTGAAATTGAGATGCCTATTGTTTTTAAAGCGTCATTTGACAAAGCCAACCGATCATCTATTCATTCTTACCGTGGCATAGGCATGAGCGAAGGGCTTCGAATATTAGGTGAGATCAAAGATAGTCTGAACCTCCCCATTATCACTGACATTCATGAACCGCATCAAGCGGCACCAGTGTCTGAAGTGGCGGACATCTTACAGATCCCTGCCTTTTTATGTCGACAAACCGATCTGTTGCGTGCTGCTGTCGCCACAGAGCGTCCACTCCACATCAAAAAAATGCAACTAATGGCCCCTCAAGAGCTTCGGCATACAGTCGAAAAGTGTAGGGAATTTGGAAGTAAAGCACCCATATTGCTCTGTGAACGGGGTACGTTGTTTGGGTATCACAACTTGGTCGTCGACCCTCTCTCATTTCACCAACTCAAAGCGCTAAACTGCCCTGTAACATTTGATGTTACGCATGCCCTTCAACTTCCAGGTGCTGGAAAGCACACCACCCTAGGCCGATCAAATATGGCTCCACATCTGATGAGAGCTGGCGTTGTACAAGGAATCGCTGCCATTTTTGTGGAGTGTCATCCTGAGCCTCAAAATGCCAAATGTGACGGACCATGTGCCACACCGCTTTCTGAATTAAAGGCCCTCCTTAAAGAAGCAAAAGCCTTAGACAATTTTGTAAAATCAGCGAGCTTGCCAAATTCTGAATAAAAATATATACTTGACAAGTCAAGGTATATTTATGAACTTACTGATATTGTTATGCATGACTTGGGCATGGGCTGTTCCAGGACAAACGGGTGTTTGGCTTCCTGGTGCATCCCCCATTTCAATGGGCAATGGTCGAGTAGGTTCAGATTTTAGCATTGCAAATTCAGAAGTCGAATCCTATGCTGTTCGAGCAGTCGCCGGCATTCAGCCTAGAGTAGCCATTAACCTACACCTCAAAACACAAGACCGCTTTTCACACTTCCATCTCGGCGGTCGCTATTTGATTCTGACCAACAGCACACTCCACCTGGCCACATTCAATCAGATGCAAATGGACCGACAAAACTTTATGAATCATACTGGGCTTGCCATTGACATTCCAATCACGCACATTCGGATCGATACAAGTCTGTCCTTGCTCACCATTTCACAACAGGCAGACTGGCGTGTTTTTGTTCCACCAAAAGCGATGCGCTTTGCAGAATTTGGAATAGCAACCAACATTGCTCCTCGGCAAGAAATCCGATTTGGAAACCGGATAGAAGCAGGCCAACACACTCCAAATGCCAGTTACCGCTGGATCGGCTCTTGGTGGTTTTTATCACCGACAATCGCCATTCCCAAACTCGAATACATTGAATTAATGGTCAATGCCAGTTTAAGGTTCTAATCCAAACAAACCCGTTCCCAATCCAATTCAGGTGAAATGGCTTGCGGGATAACATGACATTCATCTGCTTCTACAGTGACATTGAACAATGCCGTTCCCAGATCGAAACAATCTTCTCCAACTGGAAGCTCCGCATAGATATCCACTTCGAAGTCACCCGCTTCTTCACCCCCAACAAAATATTCTCCATTTGCAAGGTACTCTACAAAGGAGCCTTCTTCTCCATCGACCGTATAGCTAATGATGGCATTGTCTATTGGCCCACCATCCTGATCGGTCAGGGTAAGAGTCAGTGAGTAAACAAATTGACTAGAACAATCAATACCATCACCAGTATCGGTAATTGCGGTATCCAAATCTAGACCTTTGTCTTCGACACAAGCAGTCATTAAAAAGAATAATATGTTGAACATGGCTTCTCCTTTGTTGTGACCAAAGTAGTAGCAATTAACATACCAAATCTATTAAAGCCGTTAGGGTCAACACGGTTATCGTACTGGGTTGGTTCAAAGCGGACATTTCGATCAAATGTCTGTGCAAACACGCTGAAATACGTCGTGAACATGGCTTTTTTTGTCTTCAGGGGCACCATCAAATCCTCCGATAAATAAATCTCGGATTGGAGAATGTCCAACAATGACACTTCAAAACCTTTGGGCCGCATCCAGAAGACTTAAGGACTGACACACCAATGGACAAAAGAAGATACTTTGAGACCATCAATCCATCAGATCGATCGACATACTCGAAATCCGACCACGCTTAATCTTCGAGAAGGTTCATACAAATTGCGCTGAGACACACGGGTAAATCGAGCGAAATCATACCAACTTCCCCCTCGAAAAACTCTTGTAGAAGAATCTTCATCCTCCCCCCAATTCTTAAACCAATGGCTGGATGTCCAATCTGACATGTTCCCTGCAAGACCTCGAACACCATAGACAGACTCATCTACGGGAAAACTGTCTACGACAGAAGGCAACCGTCGACCTTGGTGTGAATCAGCCATACAACAATAACTTTCATCAAATCCATCTCCCCAAACATACCAACGGCCATCAACCCCTTTGGCTGACTTCTCCCACTCAAACTCAGAGGGTAAGCGATAGCTCAACCCCGTCACCTTTGTCTTCCAGCGACAGTAGGCTTGCGCACAGTCCCAACTTACCATCATGACAGGCCAATCTGGATCCCAAACATCCCCATCTGCATCAGTAACAAGAATAAACCGACCACTCTCTGAGCGGCCATAGATCATTGAACCCAATTCCCCAGCACGGCCAACACGCTCTCTTGGAACCCATTTTAATGCCTCTTCCTCTTCACCAGAGTCAACGAGACCGTTAAGAAATTGAAGGTAATCTCGATTTGTTACTGGAAAGCGAGAAACAACAAAGTTGTTCAAGTAGAGTTGTCGACGGCCAACACTTCGAGCCGCATTCTCATCTCCACCAGCCCAAAACCAACCACCAGGGATGAAACACTCGTTCTCTCGAATTTCACCTTGCTTCGGGATGTGCACTGGCTGTTGAACCCCTTCTACATCTTGACCATCCCAATATTCGCGTCGACTGATTTGAAAAGGATAAATGACATCGTGATACCCCTCTTTCTTTAATACCAATCGATATGACCCCATTTCAATTGGGTGTTCGACCAAAGGGGCTTGTCCCAAATGGGCAATGCGCTTGGGAATAAGGCGTCGATGATAGGGGACATACTCATCTAAATAAATGTCCACACCTTCCACACTCGGATTGAGGCTAATGGCACCTGTCCCTTTAAGATAATGCATGGCTCGATGACGCAGATCGTTGTGTTCAGGCAACGCTGAAATATGATGCTGTAAACGCAATGCACTTTTGATGGTCCCACCTTCGTCTCTATCGCTTTCAGCGGACCGATGTGCTGAAAGGTATCTTTTAACCAATGCTTCGTGTCCTTCGACAAGATCTTCTCTATGGGACAATGCGCTTTGAAGACTAAACTCAATTTCGAGTTCCAATTGTTCACTCTCATGAAGTTTCAAAAGCCCCTCGACCTCTTTGGCCCAATGATGTCCT
>JAYYJC010000439.1:0-10000 GCA_036146655.1 Myxococcota bacterium
TTGACATCTTCGCCAGCCCATTTCGGTATTTCTTTTAAGCTTGCTTCAGCCTCTTTAAAAAGACGCTCACTGTCACGGCTCAGTAATTTGCTTCGTTTTCCAAGTTCCTCTGCCTCATCGACGATGGCCAAGGCTATTTCTCTTTTCTTTGCACCTTCTAGCCAAGATAGAATCACTTCACCCAATGCTTCAGCTGACGAGTATCTATTGGCTTGACGGCGTGCCATTGCCTTTTCGCATACCTTTACAAGTTCTTCTGGAAGATTTAAACGAGGTGGTCTTTGTGGATGATCCTTAAGTGCCGTCGGAACAATGGGCTCTAAACTGTCGCATTCATCAAGAGAAGATGGCGGACCACTCTTGACCTTTTTCAAAATCTCTTTCATGCTCGTCCCTTGATAAGGCACCCGTCCTGAAAGGATTTCATATAGAATGGCGCCCAAAGAATACACATCCGTTTGAGCATTAATCTTATCTACTTCTCCTCGAGCCTGTTCTGGAGCCATGTAAATAGGGGTTCCGGTTACCTGACCCATTCTGGTTTCATACTTGCTTCCGTATCGGCTTGACACAACCGCATTGTCATCTGATGCGAGATCAGGAACATTAATGATCTTTGCAATTCCCCAGTCCACCACAAGGACTTCTCCAAATTCTCCAAGCATGATGTTTTGGGGCTTTAAATCTCGATGGATGATCCCTTTGGAATGCGCATAACCAACAGCCTGACAAACCTGATGGAAAGCATCAATCAAGCGGCGAAATGTCCAGCCTTCTTTTGTGGGATAGAATCGACCATCAATGACCGATGAATGAACCGTTTTGATCACGGTGTCAAGAGAGCGTCCTTTGATCTCTTTCATCGTAAAATACATCCTGCCGTCAGGCAACTTACCAAATTCATGAACAGGTACAATGTTGGGATGTTGAAGTTGTGCGCAGATCTGAGCTTCTTCAACAAATCGAGCAGCAGAGGGGCCACTGGACAACAGATTTGGATGAATAATTTTCATGGCCAATCGACGGTTTAATCTGCGATCACGAACTCTTCGAACTGAACCCATACCACCCTTTCCAAGTTCTCCAAGATCATCGTAGTCTCCGATGGAGGGAATATGCTGCGAAGCAACCTGGTCTTGATCAGGTGAGGAATCTGGGACGGTGGGAATGGTCTGACCGTGTTCTTGTTGACCTTCAACCGCATTTAAGTTCTCTAAATTGGTGCTGTAAAGGCTGTAAGTATCTGCGGATAAAATTGTTATTTCTTTGAGTATTGCTGACTTGATGGACAAATCGTTGATGTGCTTATCGAGAATTGTTTTAAGCTGCTTCAATTCCATATTAACTCCAAAGAACAGGCCAATAGGATGAGAATTAGTTTAATCTATTAAGAACGGGCAACAAAATGCAGAGCGGAATAAATATTGGCCCTCCGTCGTTTTTGGGCACATCAGGGGCCTACTGAATTCAGAATCAAATCAAACCTTGTAGTGACTCAAATGAAACAATGAAACTTATATTTGTTATTTACCAGTGCGCCGTCAATTTAAAAGAGGTCTCGGACTTTGCTCATTGGCGAATGTGGCTAAAGTGCATCAACATTTCTGTTCAGAACAAACTAAAATCAAGTACTCTCTTTATGGTTGACAAGGACTGCCGAAATTAAGCAGCGTGCACAGACCAGATAAAACCGCTCAAATTAGATTTTATTCAACCCGAGTTCATCAAGTCGCTCGTTGAGAAAGTCAATGCCTGTAATGTCTGATGGAGGGTCTGGAAAACCAGCTCCTTTACAGTTATCGAGCACGCTTAAAATGGCCTGAGGCGTCGGATGAACAAAGAAAGGCATACTGTACCTTGCCTGTGTGCTGTCGTCAGGGTTGATCACTCGATGGGTGGTCGCAGGAATAACGCCATTGGTAACCCGTGAAAGCATGTCACCCGAGTCTGCCACAATTTCGCCAGGCTCTGCATTGACATCCAACCACTTGCCTTCTCGAGTGAGCAACTGGAGTCCTGAAGATGTCGAAGTAATCAATAGAGTAATAAAGTTGATGTCTTCATGTGCAGCCGCACGAATGGCACCCGGAACCACTTCACGGTCTGTAAGTGCTGGATAATAAAGAGACCTCAAAATGGAGTTCCCGTTGTCCGTGACATTCGTGAAAATATCTTCTGGTTGTTCAAGATAAATGGCAAGTGCGGTCAGTAGAACATTCGAACATTGCTCGAGCGCATCATAAAGGTCCAACATGGCAGACTTAAATTCGAGAACCTCTGTAGGCCACACATTCTCCGGATACACACTGTAGAGCGGATGATCTTCATCGAGTTCACGGCCAACATGCCAAAACTCTTTCAAATCAGGGAGTTTTTCGCCTTTGGCTGATTCAGCCAAAAATGGCGTGTACCCGCGTTGCCCCTTACCCCCATGGATTAAATATTGATTTTTGATGCTATCGGGGAGAGCAAAGAAGTCTCGTGCGGCTTGGTAAGCCGGCTTGGTGATGTCAGTATTGACGCGGTGCCCTTTGACACGCACAAATCCAAAATACTTAATGGCGTCGCCAAGGGTTTGGATGAAGGCCGGCTTTTTTTCAGCATCAAAAAAATCATTCAAATCAATAACAGGCACAGAAGTCTGCATGGAATACTCCCAACGGATTTTCTCCGTTTATAACATTTTCCTTTATCCCATCCAAGACCCACCATTCATGTCCAATGCTTGCCCAGTCATTCCCATCGAGTCCTCAGAACACAACCAAGCCACCATCCCGGCTATTTCTTGTGGTGTGGACATGCGGCCCATCGGAACCATACTCATGGCTTGTTCATGGGCCTCTTCATACGATATTCCCATGGCATTTGCCATTCCTTGGATGCCATCACGGGCCATTTGGGTATTGACCCAACCTGGACAGATGGCATTCACAAGTGTGTTGGGGGCAAGCTCAAGCGATAAAGCTTTGGTCAAACCCAACAGTGCCGATTTAGAGGCACAGTAGGCGGTGTATCCGGGAACCCCAAAGCGAGCAAGACAAGAAGAGACCAATATCATACGAGTGTCTGCGTTGGGCTTCAAGTGGTTCTGGGCTGCTCGCAAGGAATAATATGTTCCAGAAACATTTGTTTTGATGATGGCATCGAAACGATCGTCAGGCCCAGGTTCATTTGCGCCACCAATTCCAGCATTGGCGACCATATAATCGATGGGACCGTTTGATGAGATAAGCCCATCAAATGACCGATTTACTTCTGATTGATCTCGAATGTCGCAGGTTGTGATCAACCCCTGTCCACCCACATTTTGTACTTCAAGAAGAGTCTTTTGTAACGGCTCTAAACGGCGACCAAGCACACTGACAACTGCTCCTTCTGAAGCAAAGCGAATGGCAATGGCTCGTCCAATTCCAGAACCGCCTCCCGTGACAACGATATGTTTCGATTTAAAACGCATTATGTATCTCCCGATTTGACAGAGGCTTGATATGGACTATATTGGCCGCATGTTCGCAATATTTCTTTTAGCCTGTTCTGACACAACAGAAAAAACAAACCCAGTGGTTGATAGCGCTGCCATTGATAGCGCTTCCACTGACAGTGCTACTACCGACAGTGCTTCTAATGACAGTGGACACTCCACAGACACAGATCAAGGCACATCAATTGACACGGCCACTGCTGAAGAACTAATTGGAACGCTACCAAGTGAAGTTTTGCCTCCCCCCAGCTTCTTCGCAACCAACTATGATGGTCAAGCACGGAACCAGAGCCACTTGATTGGACAACCCACTGTCATTTGGTTCTATCCTGCGGCTGGGACCTATGGCTGAACCATTGAAGGTTGCGGGTACCGCGACCTATATGACGACTTTCAAGCCTTGGGTGTACAGATTGTTGGTGTTAGCTTTAATTCCACTTCAGACAATTCTGCTTGGGCCAACTCTGAGGGCTTTCAATTTGAGCTTTGGACGGATGACGATCGAACCCTTGCAGTATACTATGGTGCAGCAGCCTCAGTCAGTGCCTGGTTTCCCAACAGGCTAACCAGAATTCTTGATTCCAACGGCAATATGATTTTGGAATACAATTCCGTTGATGTATCAACCAATCCTTACGATGTGCTCAACGATTGTGAGATCCTATTTGGCGGCAACTAACCCCCCGTGTTGCCGCGCCTGAACACGAGCCGTTCCCACAAACCGACAGTCTCGCCAGCTATAGGCTCCTGAAAATCGTTAATATCTTCGTAAACTGGGGCGGCATAAAAGAAGAATAGAAGACAGAGCAATGCAGAAATTCGCTGCAATACTCCACCCAATTAATTTCTTTTCGCCCGTTTATTCAACTCGAGAAGTTTTCGCTTTCGATGTGGTCCCTTCGACATTTGCTCTGCCACAAACAATCCTGCCATGACAGAGGCCTCGGGATCAAAACTCCAAAGATCAGTCTCAAGTTCACGCAGCCTTTGTTGAGCCTGCTGATCTCAAAGCAATACAGCTGCCTTGAGCGCATGTACATTTGCCCAGCGATGGTTGCCCTCAGCCTGAATGAGTTGACGACAATGCATGCGGCCATCTAAAGACGCTGCGACATTTATTCGCTCGAGTTCTGCTCCAAAGATCTTAACCGCTGTATTGAATGATTCGGCCGCACCTTGAGGATGGTTGAGCTTGAGCTCAGCTTCTCCAATCACCAAATATGCCCAACCTTTATTGTATTCACTCACTCGTGGGTGTGAGACGACCTCACGTCCAAATAAAAGTCCCCAACTGACATTGCCTCTCTTCACCATCAAATGACCAATATTTGTCATTAATGTGTGCTTTCGATGGACCAAATCAATGCCACAGTTTGGGTCATTTACATTTGCCTGAAGCGCTGCATCTGCGGCTTCAAAGTTAACTTGTGCTTCTTCCCAGCGTCCAAGCCCCATGTAGACCACACCTGCTTGTTCATAGGCTTGGCAAAGTTCATCGTCGGTGCAGGCCCGCACGTTGCTCCCAAAACTTTTGATTGAGCCTTGTCCTCTCGTCTTTGTTTGACATAAAACACACCTGATTTTTAGGAGGCGTGATTTCCGCTCAGGATTAGAATGGCATGCCTTGAAAAAAACATCTCAGATGGCGGTTCCGCCTTCCTCTCCCGTCCGAATGCGAATGCACTCTTCTAGATGCGTAACGAATATCTTTCCGTCGCCGATCTCGCCGCCATCGGTTCTGGCGGCCTCCAAAATGGCGTCAACGGTGACCTGTTTGAACTCATCGTTGCAGGCAATGTCCAGACGAATTTTTGGTACCAGTGCAGGCGCGATTTCAAGCCCCCTGTATATGTCGACGTGTTCGGCTTGACCGCGTCCGGAACAGCGGGTAACGGTGATTCTGGTAATTTCAACGGCAATAAGGGCCTGTCGCACCTTGTCTAATTTTTCAGGGCGAATGATGGCGGTGATTAATTTCATGAAAGACCTCGCTTCGTGAAAGAAAATTATTTGGATTAGTTGGGGTTGAGCATACCGTAGCCGTGCTCACCGTGAAGACTGTGGTCAAGACCGGCCAATTCTCGGCGCTCGTCCAGTTTCAACCCAAGGGTTTTGTCAACGGCCAAAAGAAGGACGTAGGTCCCAATTGCCGATGCGACCATGGCAACCACGACCCCAAGGGACTGATGCCAGAGTTGAGTGGATATTCCACCTTCGGGAACGTCCCGTAAAAAGAAGGTTAGACCGATTGCACCAATGATACCGGCAACACCATGGATGCCGAAAACATCCAAGGTGTCGTCAAATCCCAAGCGATTCTTCAGATTAATTGCGGCAAAGCTGCCAACGGAGCCCAATATACCCAGAACGATAGCACCAAATGGCAGGACGTCCCCGGCGGCTGGTGTGATGGCAACCAACCCGGCCAAAATACCGGAAACCAGACCGAGACTCGTTGCCTTTTTATGAAGAACGCCTTCAATGCAGATCCAGGTGACCGCACCAGCGGCAGCGGCAATTTGAGTCATGGCCAGCGCCTGCCCCGTTTTCAATCCACTTTCCACTGAACTTCCCGCGTTGAAACCGAACCAACCGACCCAAAGCAAGCCCGCACCAATCATTGTCATGACCAGACTGTTCGGATGCATGGCAACCCGGGGGTACCCTCTGCGGGCACCCAGATAAAGTGCCGCAACGAGACCAGCCACTCCGGCCGAGATGTGAATTACGGTACCACCGGCAAAGTCAATGGCATCACCGGTCAGGAACCCGCCACCCCATACGATGTGGGCCAAGGGGTTGTAAACAATGACGCTCCAAAGCGCAATGAAGAAACAATAGCCCCTGAATTGCACCCGCTCGGCAAAAGCACCGGCGATAAGGGCCGGGGTAATAATGGCGAACTTACCCTGAAACATGGCAAAGACGTATTCTGGAATACCACCGTCCATAATTGTCTGATCGATTCCTGACAGCATGAATTTATCCGTGTCCCAGCCAACAACGCCCTGAATGCTTTCACCAAAAGCCATGGAATAGCCGCAAACGGTCCAAAGCACACCGATTATGGCCATGGCGCTGAAACTGTGCATCATGGTTCCAAGTACATTCTTCGTTCTGACCAGACCACCATAAAACATTGCAAGGCCGGGAACCATCAAGAGGACCAACGCGGTACTTGTGAGCATCCACGCAGTGGTACCACTGTCGACAACCGCCTCTTCGGCTCTGGCCGTAGAGCAGAGGAAAAACCACAGTACTGGAATTGGAAAAAGGGCTCTCATTTTCATCATTTGTAATTCCTTTTTAAATGGACGAGACTTCGTTTGTTGGTATGTCGAACCACAATTTTTCAGTAGCAGAAACAACGATGTCGCAAAAAGACGCAGCCATATAACGCATCTGGGTGAACGGAACGTGACTACTTGAGAAAAAAACAGGAGTTTGATAAGTAAATCATGCACAAATTGATTTCGGTTCAACAATTAGCAATGCCAAAACGCCCAGAATCGCTCCTTCGTCGATACGACGTGTGGGAGCCGAACACAGACAAATTTGAATTCCAGTGGCAGTCACGACTTTTGCAGTCAATATGGCGCGAAAAAAGAGGTTTGGTTGCCGGAAATTATCGTGGTCGTGTCCGTGGAGCGCGATTGAAAATGCCCGAAGCAAAGACAACACTGGCGAATTATCTGAACGAATCGATACGTTCCGTTGTCCGCTCCAAGGTTGACGATCCCGCACAGGCTAGAGGAAAACTTTTTGGCAAACCCAGAATTTACAACAACCTTCTGTCAAGTCAACCCCTGTGTTTCAATCTGTTCGCGGAGCTTAGCCTTGATCTAAAACTTGCCACTGTTTTTTTCAGAAAATGACGAATGGCCGAGTTCATGAAGTCACCGAAGTGGATTTTGAGTTTTCTCCCGGTCGTGGCGACGTCCGATTCACTGGAGACCGGTCCGCCTTTGACGTGTACGTCCGAACAAAACACAAAGCAACGGATCCGGATTTATCGGCATTGAGGTTAAATATCATGAAGGTCTGAACGATCCGGTCGCTGAACACCGCCGTCGATATGATGAGGTCGCCTCGGAAATGGGGTGTTTCTTAACCGGGAAACTCCCTGCCCTTAGGGAAAAGCCCCTTCAACAAATATGGCGAGACCACCTGCTCGTTGGCGCACATCAAATCGTTAATGGCTTCAATGATGCTGGTGATAGAACCGATCGACGGATTTTGAGTTTCACCTTCAACCACTCGATACGCTGTGGCTTGGTTAAGATTTGTCGATCGGCGTGAGATTTCAAAGTGATTAAATTCAAAATCTTGAATATGCTTGCGCAGAATTTCGTACATAAAAACTCCTGAGGGGTTCACAATAAAATAGCTGATAGGGCAGGGACTTTTAAGAGGTTTTGCATCGATGCATAGCTTCAACAATCCTGCATAAAATTTGCTTCAGTGCAACACTTTGCGGGCATGAGAGTGGCAGCGTGAACTGAATTTTTCTCCGATAGATTGAAATTGAGCAGTGGTCCACTGCTTTGAACAACCCTCAAGATGGAGAAAATCATGCTCATAATGCTATTGGCATTTGCCTGTGAAACCCCTGAAACTTACTTTTATGACATTTCATCGACTGTGATAATCACCGATAAGAATGAACAATTGGTTGAAATTGAAGAACTGACTCTGTGTCAACGGTTTAGATCAGAAGACACGGACACCACTACAGATTGGACTGTTCATGCAGAACAATGCGTCGCTGTCAGTGTGACCGATGGAATCGCCGTTCTACCCAATTGGGAAGGAGAGTACTTTGGTACCAGTGCCACAATCGTTGTCGAGACTGTCATTAATGGCGAAACCTATGGCGCTGAACTAATCGACAGCGATACTGAAGTTTGGTGTGACAATGCAGTTGCCATAGCTGTAGACGAACACAACAATGTGACAGAGTACGGTGATCTTTGCTCGGAAAACTTCGAACGGTACCTCCTCTGGTCTTTGGTTATTCCAACTTCTGAACTTGTGGAATAAGCGCATACATTACTCGCTTGCCTGAAACACAATTGTGTTTCAGGCCATGCGTTTTAGTCCCACATTCTTGCATAACTGTTGATTCTGCGGTTCATGTGAGCCCGCACATTTCCTGTCTCAAAAGACAAATAATCTTCCGCTGTCCAGACGAGAGCTTCTTCCCAATCCAGTTGATTGGTCCATCCCAACTCATACTCAGCTTGGGTTGAATCAATTCGTAACATTATTGTTTCAGGAGATGCACCCGACACAAATTGAACACTCGGCGTTGTTCCATATGCCTTTGCAAAACCATAAACCACTGCACTGACAGAACTCACATTGGATGGTCCAAAGTTCCATGACTTGGCAAATTGAGCATCATTAAACTGCTGGACGCCAAGCATTAAATATCCCCAAATTGGCTCAAGGACATATTGCCATGCTCGACATGCTCGAGGATGTCTCATCAACAGCGTGGATTGATTTTGAATGGCCCTGAGCACATCGGGAATCAGTCGCGCTTCTCCCCAATCCCCACCGCCAATGACATTGCTCGCTCTCACACTCGACACTACCCCATTATTAACGGACAAGTTTCGATACGCTGCAACCACATGTTCAAGTGCAGATTTAGAGGCACTGTATGGATCAAGCCCACCCAAAACTGACTTTTCGGATAAAGCTTTTGACGATGGTGCGTAACATTTGTCCGAGCTGGCAACAATGACTGACTGGGCATCACGGCAAGAGTCTAAAATATTAACGGTTCCTTGAACATTGGTTGAAAAAGTATGGGCTGGTTCAAGACGGCTGACACCCACCAAAGCCTGCGCTGCAAGATGAAAAACCAATTGGGGCTTCACCTCTGACACAATGTGTTGAACACCCTGAAGATCTCGAATGTCACAACAGTGATGGATACAATTCGATTTAAGGTTTGCTCGCTCAAACAGACTGGATTTTGAAGCACTTAATGAAAGTCCAACCACATTGGCACCAAGTTCATTAAGAATGGCCGTCAGCCAACTCCCTTTGAAACCTGTGTGCCCTGTCACGAGGACAGTGCGACCAGTGTAAAATGTTCGAAGTGCATCAAGATTCACGGCCGTTGTTTTCCTAGTAAATGGGACGCTCATCCGTCAGAGCAAGAATCTCCTCGACTGTCGTATCGCCGCGGGCAATTTTTTTGATCCCATATTCTCGGAGTGTCAACATACCATCATTCAACGCTTCCCTTTTAATGTCTTGGGTACTGGCTTTGTCATTGATCAGCCGTTCTAATCTGGGAGTCATTGGCATTACTTCAAAAATACCTGTTCGGCCAGAGTAACCAGTATAACGGCATTTAACACAGCCTTTTCCTTTTCGAAACTTCAACTTTCTTCCTCGGACGCCTTGGATCTTTAGCAATTGGATTTGCTCATCTGAAAGGTGATCGTCAACAGCACAGAAAGGACAAACCTTACGAACCAAACGCTGAGCAATAACACCGACCAA
>JAYYJC010000440.1:0-10000 GCA_036146655.1 Myxococcota bacterium
TGTACTCGAGAGGAGAAAGGGCAGAATCCCCAAATCCAACATCCGACCAATTGCACCTGCAGCTTCTCCAGTGTGAATCGTTGAAATAACCATTTGTCCGGTCATTGCTGCTTGAACTACGTTTTGAGCTGTTTCTGCATCACGAATCTCACCAACCATCACCACATCTGGGTCTTGACGAAGCACAGTTCGAAGGGCATTGCCGAAGGTCAAGCCAATTTTAGGCTGAATGGCAATTTGATTGAACTGCTCATGGACCATTTCGATGGGATCTTCGAGGGTTACAATATTGAGGCGTGGTGAGCTCAGGTAATTTAATGATGAATAAAGGGTGGTGGTTTTTCCAGACCCTGTTGGACCAACCACAAGCACCAAGCCAGTGTTGGAGCCAAGCATTTGCTTAAACTGAAGCAGTTCGCTGGAAAACATACCGATGTGGTCAAGATCTTGAATGAGCACGCCTGGATCAAATATACGAGCCACGAGCTTTTCACCAAATGCGGTTGGAGCCGTGGAAATCCGTATTTCAACCTCACTGTTCCGATATTGTGTTTTGAAACGCCCATCTTGAGGCCGCCGACGCTCAGCAATATCAAGGCGCCCAAGCATCTTCAGCCGAGAGACGACAGCTGGGTGAACAACCCTTGGCATTCTGTGCACTCTGTGAAGAACCCCATCAATACGCATTCGAACCCAGCTTTCATCTCTTTTAGGCTCAATGTGAATGTCACTAACGCGGTTTTCAAATGCGTAATTTAGAATATACCAAACCGCTTGAACAACCGGCTGCGCTTCAGCATCAAGGTCACCTGCTTCAGACAGTATGTGAAGCTGTTCAAGATTTCCGATGTCTGTAAACGAATTGCCATATATGGCTTCAGCAGCACGCATTGAACTGCGAAACCCATGAAACTCTGCGATGATACGCAACACATCACGTTTTGAAGACATGACAGGATGAACAGGCTTCCCTTTTACATTTTGGATGCTTTCAAGGAGCTCAATATTCCATGGTTCAGCCATTGCAATGGTCAACCCATCATCCCGATTTTCAAGGGTCACAACGAGATGTCTCTCGGCAAAAGGACCTCCAAAGGTCTCAGTGACCAATCGATAGTCCAATTGCAATGGATCCAAAATAAGAAATGGAAGACTCATGCTGTTGGCAATGATTTTCGTAATAAACTCTTCAGTCAGGATTTCATCTGAGCCGTCTACTCTTCTCAATCGGAAACTTGCAATTAGTTCTATTTCTGAAACCGAATAAGTCACCCGTCTTTTGCCCATTAAACGACGCATTTCCGCCCGTTTATCCAGCAACAAATGGCGTGCAGAGTCATTTGCTCTGTCTAAAACATCTTTCTTTTGCCCTTCATGAATGACTTCATTGCTTACAAGTTCATCTAAGAATTGCCCAAGTCGACGAAAATCAACCACCAAAAACTCCTCAATCAGTTTTCAATATTATAAATTACATTAGCTTGGTGTGGACAGAAGAGACGATTGATTTAAAAATAAAAAGTTATATTCAAATGTTCTTCATGAAGGAAAAAGCTCATGTCAAAGACTCAACAAACCCTAAAATCGACCGTCAACGAGCAGAGCACTGAAAGCAACCAAGCCACAAGTTTGGAGTCAAACGCAGCAAAAGCCCAACAACTCCGGAGCCAAAACGGCACCGCCGAAGGCTTAAACAACTACCAACAAGCACTGGGAGGATGGCTGGGCTCAGAGCTTTATGGTGCGATAGCACCCCACTTATCTCATGATGCAATTGGGAGCTATGCAGAACAAGGGCTGGGCAGTTTGATTGATCAGCTGGAGGCCTATGTCAGGGGACTAGACGGGAATGTAGAACCAGATGTGTTTGACTCGATCTTTGCGCAAATTGACAAAGATGTGGACGGGCTTGCAGAACAATTCATTCAAAATGAAGGTGCAGGACTCGTCAATGCATTGGGCAGTTGGGTAGATGCCCACCCAAGAGTCATTGTTAGTGTGGCTATTTTGGCGGCGATTGGGGCATACCTTGCAGACATGGATATTCCGACTTTGTCTCAAAAGTTCAACATTAGCGACGGACTGACCGCAAAATTCGGTGCCAACATTGGAAGCCTCCAAAACATTGCACTTGAGAAGATCTCAGCAAAACTAGAGTACAAGAGCGGGATCCTCGTAGCAGCGGTTCAGGTAGATCGCACCAAGGATGGCAACTTGACTGGTACAGTATCTGGAGCGCTGGGTGAGACGGGTCGAAAAGTCGAAGGCAATGTCGTTGTCGATGGCTCTGGACTCAAGGCTTATGCGGCTACGGGTGAATTGAATATTGACAACCAAAATAAACTCAAAGCCGGTTTGAGTGGGGGCCGTGAAACTGAAGGCACCAATGTCACGGTCTCAGTAGAGCGAAATGACGGAACCGTGAAACAATTGAACAATGTCAACTACAATTCTAGTACGGGAGTCATCTCAGCGAATGACAGCAAAGAGATGGATTGGCTCGGTGGTGTGTACACCTCTAAAGTGGATTACACCGGAAAAGAGGGGTCCTCAACTCAAAATTGGAAGGGAAACATCACCGACAATACTGCGCTTGATGCCACACTTACAGAGAGCAACTCTGGCCGATCATTACAGACTGTTGGCACATATACAAACAATGACTTTAAAGCAGAACTTGACGCCAAATATGGGGATCAAACGGGGTCAAGTATTGACGGTTCAGTTCAAAACCGGTTGTCTGATGACTTTCTCTCGCACTTTTCAATGGGAATCAACTCAGATGGGCTCTACACTTATGGCAGCAGCCTCGATTACGACAATCAGAAGGGGCTAAATGCGAGTCTTGGTATGACAGGAAATAACCAAGGCGCACTTTCGGCGAATGGAAGCATTGATTACACCACAAACAATCACAACTTGGGCGGCTCAATCGACTACGACATCAGCCAAAGCCAACTTAGTGAACTTCGGGCCTACTACGCCTTCAAAGACGATAAATCGTTTAATGCATTTATGGCCGAATATCGGTACAATCTCGATCCCGTTGCCCAACACAACTTTGACCTCACAATTCAAAGAGAACTCTTTGATATGCGCTGGCGGCTCAATGAAAAGATCGGATACAGCAGCGAAAACGGCCTCTCAACAAACACCTCGCTGCTTGGGGCAAAAGCCTTAAACGACAGAATGTCTGTAATCGGCGGAGTGCGGCATGAATATAGTGCAGGCGAACACAATGTGTTGCCGCAAGTCGGTGTTCAATACAACGAGATCCCGATTGTCATTGAGTATGACCCAAAGAACAATGGCGCCTCGGTACGGTTGGAACTCAAGTTTTAGCTAACTGACTAGAAGTTGGGAGCACCACAACTGCCAATATTTTCGCAGTTTTGTCCAGCACCCATCATGCAGGCAAACCAGTCTTCTGTCTGTGTATTAATCGCTTCACATTCTTGAAAGCAGGTATCGAAACTTGGCCATTGAGCACTGTCTCCATTGTATTCGCAATCAACATACCACTGACATGCATCGCATTCTGGGGTACTTGAGGGACCATTGGGACCATCCTCGCCAGGTTCACCTGACGGTTCGGGATTGCTCGAGGGCTCTGGATTGCTCGAGGGCTCGTAGGACGGTTCATAGGATGGTTGACTGGTATTGGTTCCGTCGTCGTCTTCCAAACCAGAGTCCACTACATATACATTGACATATACAGTCACAGGATGGGTTGGATTACAAGCCATTAGGGCAGCCCAAAGCAGCATACGAAACCTCAAATAAAAATGGTTAATATTAATTTATATAGCACATTTTGTCTGTGGTGAAAGTTGTCTCCTAGACCAGAGTAAAAAATGATCGTCCTTAAACATTGGTGGTCCAAGAGCCTCCACATAAGGTGGTGCAAAATAAGATCTCACCAGCACAGCTGCGATGAAACATGGAAATGTTTCATCTTCGATAGAAAAGGAACTGGGATTGTCAGAAAGTTGTCGAATGGCAGGGATGGCTTGCAATGCCGGTGGTAGGCCGAGCCGATTTGGCGAAAGCCAGATCTTTCGCTCATGAAAACGTTGCTCCCATAGCGGTTTTTGTGGATGAATATTGGGACCTGATACGGGTAAAATCAATACATCGCCATCTGGTAACTCTGAAAGGCCTTGCAAAGTCACACTTTGATCGGATAGAGCATTGGTTAAAATCGGTGACAATGGGGCCAAAAAGAGAAGATCCAAAATGACCGCTCCAAATAAAAGATTATTTTTGGTGCCTCTTGCAACCAAGACAATCAGGGGAACACTGGCCAACAAGAGTGCACGGCCCAAATGATTCATCAATGAAAACCCTGGCAGTTTTTCAATCAAATAAAACAGTGGATTGTACCATCCTGTGGGTTCACCAAACCAAACCAATTGTGGACCAAGCGAAATGCCGACAAATAGGCCCAACAGAAGCCACCAACCCATCTGTCGAAAAAAACCAAGACAAGCCACAAACAAACAGCTAATGCCAAAGTAGCCAGGATGAAGTCGCATAATAAACCCATCGAAATCCGGTCGGTTAGGCACAAAAAGACTGGCAACATCGATATACTTGAAGGGATTGAGAGACCACATCGGTTCATACACATATTGAAATTCGCCCAATCGATGGCCGATTCCCCCCAGCCGTACCCAATGTGGCAATCCACTCAAACCTCCAATCAATATGGAGATGCACCCAAGAATGAGCCATTCTTTTTTGACTTTGGCTGAACTATTCCACCATAAGGCACACCCCAAACAGACAGCCGCAAGGGCGGTATACCAGCCCAAGACCAACCCACACCATGGAACAAGGGCCAACAGCAGTGCACCCCGCAGCCTATTCTTCTGAATAGGGCTCATTAATGATGCAAAAGCTATCAGGACCAACCCAAGACCAAAATCTTCTGTTAGTCCAGAATACTGCACGCCAAGAATGGGTGGCCAAAATGAAGCCAAAAAGGCACCAGCCACCGGCCGACCATTTGTCGTCTGGGCCAGTTTCCATCCCCCAATAGCCAAGACAAATCGCCCGACAAGAAGCCAAGCATTGGTGGCCCAGAGCGGTCCGACCAATTGTCCAATCAGAACGCAAAATAGACTAGGAAGTGGGTCAATTGAGGGCCATACTTGGGTTCCATGCGCAAGATCTGTTCCATTTGGCCAATCTGGAAAAGCCTCTATTCTCCACCAATAAGACCAAGCATGGCCGTAAATTTCTGCGCCCTCAAATCCGATCAGCCCGCCACTTAACAACGCAGGTATGGCTGGAACAAAAGCAAAAAGAGAACAGAAAAAAACACATTTTTTAAAATGTGGTTGTTGGACGGCGGTCAAAATATCATAGACTGGTTGAAACATTCAAATCGAGGGGCTCCCATGAGTGATTCTATACCAGCACGGCTTCGAGCGCACGGTACAAGCAGTACAACACAAAGTAGAACGGCATACGGCATAAAAGAAGGAAATGGGTGGACTACCTTTACTTTTAAAGAATATTACGAGGAAACATTGACGGTTGCTCGAGCTTTTTTAAGCATTGGCTTGGACAAAGACAGCAAAATTTCAATATTGGCCTTTAATCGACCTGAATGGGTTATCTCGGATGTCGCTTGCATGATGATTGGTGGCGTACCCGCAGGAATCTACCAAACCTGTTCACCAGAAGAAGTGGCTTACATCATCCAACACTCAGAATCTGAAATTGTGGTGGTAGAGAATAAAGAACAATGGGAGAAAGTCAATGTAAACAGAGACTCTCTTCCAAGCCTCAAAAAGATCGTGGTCATGAGAGGCACTGAAATTGATGACCCAGATACCCTTTCCTGGGAGTCGCTGCTGAAACTCGGGGCAGAAACCCCCGAATCGGAAGTTCTCAAAAGAATAGACTCCATTGAGCCTTCTGATCCGGCCACTTTCATTTACACTTCAGGCACCACTGGCCCACCAAAAGCCGTGATGCTGTCTCATGACAACTTGGTATTCACGACAGATGCAGCTGTTTCCTTGGTAGAACTTACTGAGGAAGACTGCTTAATTTCCTATCTGCCACTGTCGCACATTGCAGAGCAAATGTTCTCAATTCACGCCCCAATTACGGCTGCTGGGACCATTTACTTTGCTGAATCAATTGACAAACTTAAAGACAACTTAGGTGATGTACGACCAACCATTCTCTTCGGTGTTCCAAGGATTTGGGAAAAGTTTCATGCAGGTCTCAATCAAAAACTGTCAGAAGCCACCGGTTTTAAAAAGCTCCTTGTCGGGCATGGTCAAAAAGTCGGACGCGCAGCCAACCACCTAAAAAATCAAGGCATTGAACCATCCGGATTGCTCAACATGCAATACAACTTCTTCCGAAAAAAGGTTTACGGCAAAGTCAAGGAAGCACTCGGACTTGACCGTGCACGAATCTGCGTCAGTGGTGCAGCCCCCATTTCCAAAGAAGTCTTGGACTTTATGAGTGGCCTTGATATTGTCATCCATGAAGTTTACGGCCAATCTGAGGATTGTGGGCCAACGACTTTTAATAAACCAGGCCAAACAAAGTTTGGAACTGTCGGACCCATGTTTCCTGGGGTTGAGGTAAAGATAGCCGATGATGGAGAAATCTTGGTGAAGGGTCGCAATGTCTTCTTAGGATATTACAAAAATCAAGAAGCCACGGACGAAACCATCCAAGACGGTTGGTTGTATTCAGGGGACCTCGGTTCATTTGACCCCGACGGATTTCTCAGCATCACTGGCCGAAAGAAAGAGATCATCATTACAGCTGGTGGTAAAAATATTACACCAAAAAACATCGAGTCAGCCCTGCGGGATTTACCACTCATCAGCCAAGCTGTGGTCATTGGTGACCGTCGAAAGTTTTTGTCTGCATTGATAACACTTGATGCGGATTATGCGGCCATTTGGGCTCAGGAAAATGGCATATCAAGTACCGATCTCCACAGCAATCAGACATTAATCGATGCTCTGACGAAACAGGTAAACGATTCTGTTAACAGCAAGTTTGCCAAAGTAGAGCATGTGCGAAAATTTACGGTGCTGCCACGAGACCTGACCATTGATGATGGTGAACTGACCCCCACCCTCAAAGTCAAAAGACGGATTGTCAATGCCAACTGGGAAGCTGAAATCGAGGCCATGTACCAAAGTTAGGGCTTCACAAGCCACTTCATTTTAAATCGCCCTCCCCAAGGATGACCCGATCGAAGATCGTCACGGAGGGCGTCTTCACAGCGTTGATCACGAAACTCAATGTGAGTTGGAATGGTCTGTTCAGGATGAACCGCATACAATGCATCCACATCGGGTGGTTCTTGTAACGGCGAGCGCCACTGTGGATCCATGCGACTCCACGTCAGAGACCATAGACCAAGGTATAAAAGCACAAACGGCACCCATGGACGGTTGCGATGTGCGCTCCACAACCTACTCAGACAAAATCCTAAAAATACTGGTGCAAATGGCCATGCCAAAAGCAATCGGCGCACTGCAATTTGACTGGTACTGGTTTGCCAAAGTGCAAGCAAAAAAGGCATTGCAGGAACCATTAACACCAAGAATTTTCGCCAAGATGGCCGCGATTTGGAGAAAATTAACCAAGTGAAGAGGCCAAGCAAAACAGTAACCTTGGGCCACACATATCCCATCCGTTCATTTAAAAGACCAGTCTGGTGTCCCGCTAAGAGCTCTGGACGAGAGAGAGATAGGAGGGTCCAAAGGGTTGTCGGGATGTCAAGAATAGAACTGTGTCCCCACACGAAACCGTCGTGAGCCCAAGCTATAGGCTCAGGGTTGAATTGGCCAGCTCTCTCCTGTGCAAACCACCACGCTTGGAGTTCTAAGCTCGGTGCATCCGACGGAATAAGAAAATTTGCAATTCCATACGAGCACAACAATGGAAGCAGGGCAATTAAATGTGTCCACCTTCTGTGCATCACTGATACCCCAGCTGCGATTGCCAATGCACTCAAGGCCCAAAACAATCCTCTCGGATCCATTAGTAAGGCAAGACCTGCACCAATGGCTGCCCATATGGGATTCATTTTCTTAATACTTAAGGCTGAAAGTGAGGCAGAGAGTGTCCAAACCGCTGCATAGAGCGGGTAGAAATCAAGCATGCGTGTCATGACCGCAAAAGACACAAAACTTATCAACACGGACACAGAAAGAAGTGCCGCATACCGTCCACCTGCAAGCCAGGCCCAAAAAGCAATGCTAAGACTGAGAACCACAAAAGCAATGGCATTCGAAATGACAAGCCCATCAATAATTCCGAGGTGGGGTGAAAGAAAAGACACCAACTGGGCTGCAATGGGCGACCGCTGAGTAAAACGAGCAGTTGTCCCTTGTTCTGCTGATACAATGGCATCACAGTATTGAATAAAGTCACTGGCCAAAGCAGGCCAGGGGTCAAGATACCATATGGAAAATCGGTAGTGGGCAAGCCATGCAGAAAGCAAAATGCCAATGCAAAGCAAAACCCAAATCTGACCTTTACTGGGGGTGTCTATTTTTGGGCGGACACAACGAAGAACAACCGTAATCAGACCAATCAGCAATGCCCAACTTAAAAATTGAAACATTTTATGTTTCGTTTACAGACCCGACAAAGACGATGCCTTAATGTCAAGTTCTGAAATGGCCAAATCTTGCGACGAACTGCCTGGATAGACCTCAAGAACTTTAACTTGAATGCTGTCCCAAGTACTGCCCGTGTAACCCGTTGTTGTGGGTACCAAAACCCAATGTCCTTTGCTGCTATCAGGAAGATCATGCTCGAGGCTCTGACCACCAGTTGTTATTTTTATCTTTTTGGGGCGCGCATAGGTCTTTGGACCAGGCACAAGGTTCATCTGTGACACAGACGCGCCACCTAATCCTTCATAGGTTATGCTTGCGTCAACGGCATTTGCTGTCCAGAAAGTTCGAGAAGAATCATCAAGCAATTTATTGGGATCTGCACCCTCAGTCCCTTCAGCCGTTTCAATAATCTTAGGCACGACATCAAAATCTTTGAGGTGAAGTAGAACTTCACTGATGGCCAAAGAAGGATAGTCTTTTCCAGGATAGGTCTCTTTGATGGTGATCTTATATTTACCGCCACGCTCTGACTCAACGCCCAGTCCGACTGGTTTGGTCTGCAAGGTCATCTTGTCTTCAAAATCGATTGACTTCGTTCGACCAGTGGCCACAAGGTCCATGCTGCTGTTGTATTCAAAAACTTCAATCTGGATGCTTTTTGCTCGAGCATAATCTCCAAATGTTTCGTCATTGAGATTGAAACCAATGAGCATGCTGATCTGCTGAACCTCTGAAGTACTGTCAGGACCATCAATCATGATCCATTCCCCTTTGCCTTCGCTGTCTCCTGGAAGCATCCAAGCGGTTTTGGGGTTTCCATCAATCGCTGATGTGGCATTCCACCGATTGGCACCCTGCTTGTATTCAGGTTTAAAGTTACTGGCTTCGGCACCTGCAAAAGCCATTGAGGAGAATATGGAGAGGAAAGTAAGCATCACATTTGATCCTATGATTTGAAGAGTACAGTTCAGTGTAGCACTCACGCCACATTTGAGCAAACACATGCCATCGAGGCTTTATTGCCCGTCGCCGTCGATGCTACTGGTTAAAAGCATCTGAATGTCGCTTTGCGATTCATCTCCTGTGGGATAACGGCCGTCTTCACCACCAGCCACAACAGCAATGGGCTCACCGGGTTCATTTACAAGTCCATCATTGTCGGTGTCAATGTAAGCCCAAAGGTATGCGATGGTTTGCGAAGGAACTGTGATTTCCCAAGGCACAAAGCTTTTATTCTGGAGATCATCCCATTCATACTCGACCACTCCGTAAGCTTGTTCTTCAAATACATCTACATTGAACTCTTGTTCAACACGGTACTTCATTGCGGTCATGTACAGTTTACTGCCCTCTGGATAGGTGTTGAACGAACCAATCTCAGGGATGAC
>JAYYJC010000441.1:0-10000 GCA_036146655.1 Myxococcota bacterium
TGGGCCTGAAAGCTGAACGAACGGAACAATGTTCAAAGCACTAGAGGACGCAAATGGGATTTGTATTTCGTAATCTGACAGATTGTTAAACCCAACTGTAATGGGATTTCCAGATTCATTGGGGGACTTAATGTAGGTTCCTGATTCGTCCGTGGGATCAAACATGCCATTTTTATTGTTGTCCCATATTCCTTTAAGGAGAACTGGAAACGAGGAGTCATACGGACAGGTATACAACACATAATCTCCTACAGCACCATTTCCATCGGGTTCAGGAGTCACAACTTGGGAGTGAATGGGCCCGACATTGCCCACCTTCATCAGTATGATGGCGATGTCACCATCTCCTTCCTCATAAGTGGCGGTTAAGATGGCTTCACCATCAATGCTTATTTGGTCAACGCCGCCAGCACAATCAGGTATCGTCTCATACAGTGGAGACAAGATATCTATACTGAGATTTTGGAAACTGGACTCTTCGGGATCGACCTGAATACCTCTTGGATAGACGCCGAGCGGTTCATCTGTTCCGGTAATGTTGTCTTTATTGAAATCTAGAATTGCAAATACACGGACTTCTTGGTCAAGATCAAGCTCGTAGTCTATCTGAAATGAATTGCCAGTAGCCTGCGGATTTTCTATGACATCACTGCCCAGCCAAACCGTTTCACCAACAGTGTTGATGTAATAAGCGCCCACAAAAATGTTGCCAAATGGAAAGCTCCCATCTGGATATGCTTCTTCCCATGAGATGAACTCACGGTCCAATGCTGGCGACAGCGTATAAAGTTGTACATCGATTCCACCTGTGAAATTACCCTGGATGGCAGGCGGTAACACACCGGTATCTACAGGGGGTGGTTGAGTGTCTGGTGAATCCGTTTCAGTGTCTGGTTGGGTATCCTCGACCGTTGATGTGTCCTTCGACTCTGCCTTTATTTCTTCATGACATGCCATCGTTACAAACCAAATCATCCAATTACTCCTGTTCAATAATAATAAACTCAACCCGACGGTTATTGGCTTTGCCTTTTGGGGTCGAGTTGGTGTCAACGGGCTTCATTTCGCCAAAACCAGCCGAATCTAGTCGATTTGCTTCCACGCCTCTGTCAATCAATGCATTCATGACCGCATCTGCTCGAAGTTGCGATAATTTAAGGTTTCTGGTGTCTGAACCATCACTGTCAGTGTGGCCCTCTACCCTAATTTTAAGAAGGTGAGGATTGCTCTTGATCACGGATGCAATTTCATCAATAAGTGAGATTGAACGGTCCTGAATGCTTGAAAGTCCAGCGTCAAAATAAATGCGATCAGTGATTTTAATGTTGTTCTTTTCGATCACAACACGGCCTTCATCAGGACAACCATCTTCATCATCCACGCCATTAAAGACTTCGCGCTCAAGCGGACAAGAATCTTGATCATCAAAAATGCCATCATTGTCATTGTCAAGATCAGGACAGCCATCATCGTCTTGATAAAGGTCAAAATCTTCTGGATCATAGGGACAACGGTCAACGGTATCAAGAAATCCATCTCTGTCGGTGTCTTCAACAGGCTTTTCATCAGGACAGCCATCATCATCGAGATAACCATTGACATTTTCAGGCTCATTTGGACAACGGTCACTGCGATCCAAAATTGAATCGGCATCATTGTCTTCATCGATACAGCCATCTTGATCTTGAAAGCCGTCAATGTCCTCCGCAACCAACGGGCAACGGTCTGAAGTATCTGGGATACTGTCTTTGTCGTTGTCGTACTCTGGGCAACCATCTTTGTCTTGGAAATTGTCAAAATCTTCAGGTTCACGCACGCACTGGTCAGACGCATCGGGGATGGTGTCTCGATCTGCATCTCGATATTTGGGGTCAAAAATGGGCGCCACATCAAATCCAGCCACGGCACGCCAGTCTGGTATTCCCACACCTGTTAAAACACCGGTTCCAAAACCAATGTTCATAGAAATGAACTCGGTCGGGAAGATTTGAAAACCACCCATAAACTCAAGGGCAGGAATGCCTGTAAAGCCAGAAGCTCCTCTAAGTTCAACATTCAATTCCAACATCTCTTGTGGATGAAATCCAAGTGCTGTTCCAAAAACGGCTTCATTCCCAATGGTGAGATTGCGAATCGTCTGAGGGGGACGAATGTGATAGCCACCCATTAAAGCCCACCGAATCATATAGTCGCGTTTTCGAATTGACCCATCAGAGAATTCCAATACACCGGCTGGGCGGAGTGAAACACCCTCTTCTCCCAAAAAGGAACCGCCATTTCCTGTGGGCAGACCAACAGGTAAAATTAAAGCCATCCCAATGGGAAGAACATCTCGATCGAGAGCAATAATTTTCGCTTGCACACGCACATCGCCAACACCAGCACCAATCAATGGCTGTGGTGACTCAATGGGGCTAAAGGAACCATCAATTCGATAGCCATCTTGCCAGAGTACCAGTGGAACATCAGCAGCAATCGAAAAGTGTTTGGTAAAACCGAGACCCAATTGAACCTGTGAAGCCACACGGTTATCTATGATTCCGTCGCCATTGTCACCTTCAAGCGTAATGGTTGATGGAACAACCCGCAGCCCGTTTTCGGTAAATGTCACAGGGTCATTGCTGTAATTAAACCACGCTGCCACACCAAACTGGAGATGCTGGTAAGTCGTGGCTGATGGCATCCCGAGGTAACCATAATCCGCTGCTGGTGCACGGAAGAATTCGATGTCCACCCCATCTGTTTGAGGCTCTTGCGCCATTGCCGTGGCTAGAATTCCGAAAAGGAGCATGTACATGGGTTCGTCTCAGTCTCTACTTGCTTGATTATAGCCTAATTCAAGTACTTGTGAACAATCATTCTGAGGGTGGGGGTTGGTCAGGTGGCGGAGGAGGTTGGTCAGGTGGTGGAGGGGGTTGTTCACCCATCGGCATCTTTCCATTGGTGGATGCTGCGAGATTAATGTCTATATTGCTCACAGCGCTGCTTAAAATCTGTACCGGATTGCCTTCATACCGACCCATTAAATCCCCAATTCCAGGACCGTCATTGTCAAAATCAACAAACGCTTCCAAGATGAGTGGACCAAAATTAATCGGCACTTCTAGGACATATTCACCAGGGGGAATTTTGACCTTACCAAGCATCTTACGACCACCAGGTGATTGATCGTCTGGTTGAAAAACATCTAGATCAACGAGGGCACAGTCTATCTCACAACGCATGGTCCCTTTGAGGGAAATCCGAGCTCCGGGAAAACTGCCAAAAGGATCTGGATTTTCTTGCTGCCCTGCACCTGATGGTTGCTGGGGAGACTGCGTTTGTTGCATATGTTCAGCATGTCCACCCTCTTTCAGCTCGATGGTCAACCCCGTCAAATCGGACTCTTCGACATCCACTCGAAGATCCCCAAAAGGATCTTCTCCATTGGGACCATCACCATCCAAATCTTGAAAGGCTTGAAGTTCGACGGTTCCGATATTAACTGGAACCATAATCTCAAACTCACCAGGTGCCTCTAGCATGACTTTCCCCTGTCTGGCCATGCCACCGGGGGCACTGGAGTCGGGTGTTCTTAAATCAATGTCGACAGGAAGTGGGGCGCTTGAGATCAATATTCCTTTAATGCGAACCTTTGTTCCACTGAAACTGGAAAAAGGGGTTCCACCACCACCCTCTCCACCATCTGGAGACGCACGGTTGGCTTCTGCAGCAGCATAAAAACCCTCATCCAGTGGAACGGCTTCACCGGTAACCCGTTCAAGACAGGCAAATAAGAGAAACACTATACACATTGTGAACGGTACCACTGAGCCGTTTGGAGAAGTCCCTGTTCCAGCGGTATTTTCGCAGACCAGTTTAAAAGTTTCTGTGCTTTGCGCACATCAAGCACCTTGCGAGGCTGTCCATCTGGTTTTGATTTATCAAGAACCAGTGGAATATCGATCCCATGTGAAACAATTACTTGTTTCGCTAAATCAAGAATTCGGGTTTCCACACCAGTTCCAATGTTTATAAATGCACTTGGCGGTGCATCGAGACAGGCCAAAACGCCTTGTGCTGCATCATCAATATAAATAAATTCTCGGGTTGGGGTTCCTGTTCCCCAAACCACAAGCGCCTCTGGGGAAGCGCTGCAACGAATCATCAAATCTGCCACCACATGTGCACGGGTTGCATCAAGGTGGTCGCCCGGACCGTACAGATTGGCCAATATGGGAAAACTCGTATGCATGCCATGTTGGAGATAATAAGATCGCCCAAGTTCCATCATGGCTCGTTTGGACAATGCATAAGATGCATTGGTCGGCTCCGGAAAACCATTCCAAATCTCACTTTCAGCGAACGGAACAGGACAATGCTTGGGATAAATACACGCCGAAGAAACACCCACAAATCTATCTGTGCCAACTTTTTGAGCGGCTTCAAGCAGATTAATGCTCATCCGATAATTGTCTTGGCCTGATTCCACTGGATGCGCCTTCATCCATCCAATCCCGCCGCCTTGAACAGCACAATGAATGACAACAGAAGGTTTGTGCTCTATAAAATAATCCATGACATCATAACGGTTGCGAAGATCGAGTTCCGCTGAGCCGGGTGCCAAAATTGTTACGATTGTTTCATCAAGCTGACGGCGAACTGCTCGACCGAGAAATCCATTCGCTCCAGTAATCAAAACACGGTGATTATGAAGATTCATGGGCACTAAACATTTGAATAAGGATTTTTTATTCGCATGATCCGAAGACCATCAATCAGCTCTGAGAGACCAGTATGAATATCGATTTCTGTTTGAAATCCGGTCGATTGTATCCGTGAATAATCGACCTCGTAGTCTCTTTTATCAGCATCTGATCCAAACTCTGCATAGTGAACCAAAAAATCAAGACGCTGTTGAAGAAGTGAGATGATGTCTGCCTTTGTGTAATTGAGGCTGTTGTTACCCACATTAAAGACATTGTGTCCATCACACAGTTCGGAATCCATGACGTGAATGATGGCTCGAGCGATGTCTATGACATGAATAAAAGTACGACGAAAATGCTTCTCATAGACCACAAGATACCGCTGATGAATGGCTTGCCAGGTGAAGTCATTGATCATCAGATCGAGTCTCAAACGAGGGGCAATTCCAAATGCCGTTGCAAATCTGAGACTGACTGAGTTGGGGCGGGTCAGAAAAAGACTCTCGGCTTCTGTCTTTGTTCGTCCATAAAGTGACAACGGATTTAATGGGGTCTCTTCGGTACAAATCCCATCGACTTCACCATAATTCGAACCTGTTGAGGCATATATAAGACGGGCAGTGGATGGGGTGAGATCAAGGACATTTTGGGCACCGTCGACATTGACTTCTCGGGCACGGCGAGGCATTTTTTTACACAGCGGATAGCCCACGAGCGCAGCCAGATGGATCACCACATCTGCACCCTGAAGTTCTGGCAATAGTTGATTTCGATCAGTAACATCCACTTCTGCGAATGAAAAAGATGGGTGAATAAAGAGTGGAAGGATGGCCTGTCCTCCGAACATCAAATTATCAACGACATGCACCTGATGGCCCAACGCCAAGAGCCTTGGAACAAGTGTAGAACCAATGAAACCCGCACCACCGGTAACAACGATACGCATAATATTTCCTAACAAACCATAAATATGAATTGAAATATTAACGCAAGCCAGTGCAAAAGAACAGTTTCTATCGGTTCAAGAGGTCTTGAACTTTTTTGATTCTTGCGTTAAATAGAGCATATGATGAAGAAAGATCTTTTTATAGATACCGTCGAGCAGAGAATATCTGCAGCACTTTCATGGGACAAACAGGCAAGTTGGTCAGACATGCCAACCCTTGCAGCAGCTGCACGGCACCTCTGTCTTGCCAAAGGTGCAAAACGAGCCAGACCAAAGTTGTGTTACTTCTTCGGTGTTGCAGTTGATTCAGATTTTGACCTACTGGCAGATGCTGCGGTATGTGGAGAGTTTATTCACAGTGCAAGTTTACTCCATGACGATGTCATTGACAAAGGCACACTTCGACGAGGACTTGAAACTGTCAATGTCCGCTGGGATCCACTGACCGCTGTATTGGCTGGCGATTTACTGTTGGCGGAATCCATTAAAGGATTGGAAAGATGCCCAAGAAATGTGGCACAGGAAGCACTCACGCTCGTGTCAGATATGACCCGTGCCACCATGCTGGAAGCCCATATTCGTTCGCAAAGCGATGTCTTGTTGAAACAATGGTTCTACATTGCAGAAGGAAAAACGGCATCCATGTTTAGATGGTGTGGAAGGGCCGCAGCCGCATTGTCAAATGAACCTGAAGCAATGGATGCATTTGGTGAGTTTGGTACACACTTCGGTATTGCATTTCAAATGGCTGATGACTTACTTGACCTACAACCAAGTGCTTCTGGCAAAACTCAGTTTGCCGATATACGGAATAAAAACCCGAGTTATCCCATCATCCTAGCGGCTGAACGGTCAAAGGCATTTCGGCAGGAACTTGAAACAGCATGGCAAGAAGAAGTGCTAACAGAGGAACGCATACAGCATTTGGGCCGAGCGGTCATTTCAACAGGTGCAGCAGAGCAAACATTTGAAGCCATTCGAAGTGAAGTCAATCATGGTCTCCACATGCTTGGACATTACATTCAACGGCCAGGCTGCCGAGACATTGCAGCTTGGGCGGAAGGCATGTGGCAGCGATTTGCTCGTGAAGAGGCCGTATGAGATCCAATGCTTACGGTGGTGGCTCTTCGCCTTCTGTTCCAAGTTCGGCCAATCTTCCACCCTGGCAGGACAAAGCCATAGAAGCGGTTGGGAGGGTCATATCCTTTTGGGGTTTCAAAGAAAACCATGGACGGATTTGGGCTTACCTGTATCTTCTCAATAAGCCAAAGACAGTGGCAGAAATTCGTGAAGGCCTTGGTTTGTCAAAAGGGGCTGCATCAATGTTGCTTCAAGACTTAGAAAACTGGAGCATTGTTTTACGGAGCGAAGAAAAAAAATCTAAAGGACGGCAGTATCAGGCAAATGAACAGCTGATGCAAATGATTACACAAGTTTTCAAAATGAGAGAGTCAGGTCTCATACAACAGACCATTGACGATCTCGATGCCGCTGAAGCTTTGGCACAAGAAGACAAAGTTGATCCACTTACCATTAAGCGACTTCAAAAAATGAAACGGCTCGCCGAACTCATGCGACACATATTACGGTTTGTTGGAATAGCCTCGAAGCTTGACATTAACCAAATCATCTCTATTTTACCCATACCAGACGGAGGAAAAAAGTGAATTCTCATTACCTCTCGACGCAATACATTAATGGGGAAACCATTTTGGTTGGACTGCTCGGAAGTGACATTCGTCTCTCTAGAAGCCTTCCAATTCACAACAGTGCCTTCCATGAACTCAACTTGAACTGGGCCTATTTGCCATTGAATGTCAACCCCAAATCAGACTCAATTCAAGATGCGGTAAATGGTCTTAGAGCATTGGGATTCAGCGGCGCAAACATTACAATGCCGTACAAAGAAAGTGTCATTCCTTTCTTAGACGAACTGACTCCTGCTGCGCAAAGAATAGGGGCAGTAAACACCATATTGGTCACAGCTGATAAAAGGCTTGTAGGCGGAAACTCCGATACTGGCGGCTTTCTTGAGGATCTTAAATCTAAGGGCATCAAATGGAATGACAGGCCTGTTCTGCTGCTGGGTGCCGGTGGTGCTGCAAGGGCTGTTGCTTATGGTCTAGCCGAAACAGGTTGTGGACCGATAACAATCTACAACCGAACAACAGAGCGTGCTACAAAATTGGCCACAGAGCTTCAAAAGTTTTTTCCAGAGCAGCCCATTCAGGTATTGGACAGACTTCATTCTGGAAACATCGCAAGCAACGCCTTGATCATCAATGGAACGCCCGTTGGTATGAAAGGGATTTATGCCCCGTCAGGGGAAGACTACCTCTGGCCGAGCAGCCTATCATTTCAAAAGAGTCAAGTGGTGGTGGACTTGATCTATGCGCCTCTTGAAACCTCTTTGCTTAAGAAAGCAGGCTTTGACGGGGCCACCACAATCAATGGACTTGGAATGCTTGTACAACAAGCGGCACTTAGCTTTAGTTGGTGGACGGGGCAAGATGCGCCGATTGATACGATGACAGCAGCAGCCAAGGGAATAGCACTATGAGTAATTCCATCACCGACCCAAGTAAGAAGAAGTCATGGGAAATGTTCAACCGAATAGCAACAACCTATGATTCAGTAAATCTGGTTTTGTCATTTGGCCTTGATACCGGATGGCGTAAGAAAGTGGGGCAGATGTTACCGAAGCGGCCAAATGTTCGACTACTCGATCTCGCCACTGGAACAGCCGATCAGGTTTTAAGCTTGGTCCGCCGGCATCAGACTCAAATTGAACATGCTGTGGGAATGGATCTATCAGATGGAATGTTGGACATTGGCCGTGAAAAAGTGAAAACAGAAGAACTAGACAGCATCATTACACTAAAGAATGGAGATGCTGTCAATATCCCCACTGAGGACAAGAGCTTCGATGCGGTGACCATTTCCTTTGGGATTCGCAATGTTCCAGATGTTCCAAAATCTCTTTCAGAAATGCACAGAGTATTGTCTGACGGAGGTAAGGCATTGATATTGGAGTTTTCGATGCCAAAGAACCCCATCGTGCGGTGGGGACATCTATTTTACCTCAGATACATCCTTCCATTGGTCGGTGGGCTTATTTCAGGGGATAGAGAAGCATATGAGTACCTAAACACAAGCATTGAAGCCTTCCCTTATGGAGACGCCTTTTGCGGATTATTAAAGGAAGCAGGATTTTCGACTGTTCAGGCACATCCCGTGACTTTTGGAATCGCAACCATTTATGAGGCTGTCCGTTGAAACGGCTGAAGCTTGAGACTCAAGCTTCAGTTGCTGCTGCCATTGAACACATTAAATCCCATCAAGCAGCAGGGCATTCCCACATAGAATGTCCAATTGAATGTTCTGTAAACTCCCTTGAATATCTTATGAGCATTCAAGATCAGGCCATTGTGTACTGGTCTCCTCGGCAAGACCAAACAGGCATTGCCGCTTGGGGTTTGGCAGAAATTATCCAAGGACCCTTTGCGCTAAGTCGGGCTCAATCCTGTGCTCGAGAACGATTGGTCAGACTATTTGGTTGCCTCGCATTTGACAAGTCACAAACAGACAACCACCTCTTTTGGCTTCCAGAGTGGATGTTGATTCAAAGTGACCTCAGCCAAACCTTACATTGGAACCGACCGAATAAGTCTATCCCAAACTACCAACCCGAATTGTCAACCGCCAAAGAGTTACAACTTCCAAGCAAAAAGAGATGGATTTCGAGTATTTCAGCTCTGGAGTCAGATTTTAATTCAGGAGAACTGACCAAGGTTGTATTTGCTCAGCAAAATATATTGAATCGACCAGCGAATTTAGGCCCGATTGAGTCACTCAGTCTTCTTAAAAGAATTCATGACCACACATTTGACTTTTGCTTCGCACCACACACAGATTATGCATTTATAGGAAGAAGTCCAGAAAGACTTATCCAATTAAACGCAGACACCATTCGAACAGAAGCGCTTGCTGGGACACGCCCAAGGGGTAAAACCCCAGAAGAAGATCAACAATTGGAACATGAATTGTTTCACTCAAAAAAAGAAAGAATGGAACATCAAATTGTGGTCGATGCCATCTGTAAAGGTCTTGCTCCTTATGTAGAGAATATCGATAAGAGAGATGCTCCAAGTATTTTAAAACTTAGCCAAGTACAACACTTACACACCCCTATTGAGGCAATCATCAAGAAAGGGGTCAAATTGTCAGACATTATCGATGCACTTCATCCCACACCGGCAGTTTGCGGCACGCCGCGGTCAAAGGCAATGAGAATCATTCAAAATACCGAAGATTTTCAACGAGGGTGGTACGCAGGGCTAGTGGGCTGGGTAGAGGCTGACAAAGC
>JAYYJC010000442.1:0-10000 GCA_036146655.1 Myxococcota bacterium
TGAGTTTGCTGTGGGGATTCGTTCTGCCTTGTATACTAAAGGACAAATCTGCTTTTGGGCAGGGGCTGGCATTGTGGCCCAATCAGATCCGCTTTCAGAATGGCAAGAAATTGAAACGAAGAGCAAACAATTCTTGGACTTGGTCAACCAATGACTCCTGAACAAAGCAACATGACTTATGCCTACGTCCTGGTTGAAGAACTTAATCGACTGGGAATTGAGCATTGCTGCATGGCACCAGGAGCTCGATCTAGTGCGCTAAGCATTGCCATGCAAATGCATTCTGGAATCTTATGCCACATCTTTGCAGATGAAAGAAGTGCTTCGTTTTCGGCTTTGGGAATGGCAAAATGCAAACCAAAAACCTGCTCAGTTGCCATTTTAACCACTTCAGGAACAGCCGTGGCCAATGTGCTACCAGCCATGATTGAAGCGCATGAGTCTGAGGTTTCTATATTGATATTAACGGCTGATCGTCCTCCAGAACTTAGACATTCTAGGGCAAATCAATGCATTCAGCAGCCAAATCTATTTGGACACTTTGTCCGGAAAGCCATTGATTTTCCGGTTCAGCAAAGAGAGAACTGGCATCACAGCGTCAGTCAATTGGATTATCTTGTTTTTCGTTCTCAACACCCTATTAAAGGTCCAGTACATGCCAATTTAATGTTTCGAGAACCCATGGGAATTGAGAGCGACTTAAAGCTTAATCAACTGCCGAATACACTTGCGCAGTGGTCAACATCAACACAACCATACACTTCCATTAATCGCACGGACACGCTCCCAAAATTCATCGAAGACATTATCCAAAGTACTGAAAGAGGATGTCTTGTAATCGGAAGTTTGCCGGTAGAGTGGAGGTCAACTGTCGAAACATTCGTAACATCTCTTGGTTGGCCTGTCATTCTTGATGGAGCAAGTGGTCTTCGATACCGAAACATAAAGAATACAATTATGTTTCATAATCAAGTAGCCCGCCTTCCAAATTCTGACCTTCAACTACAAACCATCATTCGCATTGGACACACCTTTTCAAACAAATGGATTGATCGGTCTTTTATCTGGAATGCACAGAACAGAATTGCCATTGATTGGACTTACACCAACCCGTCGCCCGAATCCAACTGTAACCATGTCATCGTCACCGAAAATCTGCGTACCATTCAATTGAACAATACAAACGGGTCAAATGAATTGCTCCGCCGTGTCAATGCTCATAATGATCAGGCAAAGCAGATTATCCAGAACCTATCATCGAAGGAAATGATCCTCATGAGGGAGCTCCATGGCTTAATTCCAAAGGATGGACTTCTATTCATTGGGAACTCAATGCCCATTCGTGACTTTTCAAATGTTTCGAGTTCAAACCGACCAGACATTACTGTCTTTACCAATCGAGGAGCAAGTGGAATAGATGGGCTTATTTCAACCGCTGCCGGATTGGCCGTATCGGCAAACAAACACTGTACGATTGTATTGGGCGATCTCAGTGCCATTCATGATCTTGCCAGTCTGCTCTTTTTGAAAGCGTTGCCGCTTCGACTTCGCATCATTGTTGTCAATAATTCTGGCGGCCAGATTTTCCAAAACTTGCCGTTGTCTAAAAGCGATTACTTTAGTCCAACCTTTGATGCTGCTCATAACATTGACTTGTCCATAATTGTACAAGCCATGAATATCGACACCCATCAAGTCAACCATGTGGATGCCATAAAATCAATTGAGATACCAGAGCAACCACAGATTCAGTTCATTGAGTTGCTTGTGGACAAAGAAAGCGAACAAAAGGCCAGAAATCGGGACATACAAGCACTAAGCACTGCCATCACACCCATTTGGAGCACTGCATGATGCGCGTTTGGATTCAGGCAGCCCGTCTGAGAACCTTACCTGCAGCAGTTGCACCGGTTCTGATTGGTGTGGCTCTGGCAATTGGTGCTGAGCAGTTTCATCTTTTGGCTGCAGCAAGTGCATTGATTGGTGCTCTCATCATTCAAATTGGAACAAACTTTGCCAACGACTACTTTGATTTTGTCAAAGGCACTGACAATGACAGTCGAATTGGTCCACCAAGGGCAACACAAGCTGGACTCGTGGCACCCAAAACAATGAAGAGGGCTTTTATACTGACCTTTGCATCGCTCTTTCCATTTGCGCTTTACCTTACTTTTCGAGGCGGATGGCCACTGGCTGTTATTGGAGTCACATCTGTTATCAGTGGGATTTTATACACAGGTGGTCCGAAACCGCTTGGTTATTTGGGACTTGGTGATCTATTTGTATTGGTTTATTTTGGGCCGGTTGCCGTCTGGGGAACCTATTTCGTCCAAAGCCAGAGTCACAGTTGGATACCAATCGTGGTTGGATTGGGTCCTGGATTGATCTCAACGGCCATATTAGTGGTCAATAATCTCAGGGACAAAGACACTGATGTTCGAACTGGAAAGTACACATTGGCCGTTCGATTTGGTGAACGGTTTGCTCGGATAGAATATACCTTATGCCTGTTCATCGCAGCAGCCATTCCCTTGGCACTGTCTTGGCTTCAGTATGGACCATGGACAGCAAGCATAGCGTCCTTCTTTCTTTTTCCAGCAATACCCGCACTGCGATCAATGTGGACAGAATCAGGCCGTGACTTGGACAAAAACTTAGCTAAAACAGGTCAACTTTTGGTGATTTACTCCATACTCTTTGTGCTGGGCTGGTGTTTTGGATGACCCGTTGGAAAATCTGGGAATATCAACTTCCGCTGCACCATGTTCTTCCAGCGAGTGGTGAACAAAATGCGATTCGAAGCGGTTATCTCATTCAAAGATCCATAAATGGACACACCAGCCTAACCGAGCTTGCACCACTTGAGTCGTATCATGGGGTGACCAAGTTGCAATGCCTTGAAGAATTCATCCGCTATATGCGAAATCCGGCAACGGAAGAAGAGCGTCATTCTGTCACTCAACTCGCCATTGATTTATTAGATCCACAGCCTGTCCAAGCCAAATCAATCTCATGCAATGCACTTGTGGACCTCAGACAAAATCCTGATCCACTTCAATTTTTAGAGACCCGATGTGTGAAGATCAAAATGGGTCGGAGAGCGCTGGATATTGAAATACGAGATCTCTTGGTATTTCTTCAGAAGTTGCCAAGCCACATTAAGATTCGTATTGATGCCAATCGACAATGGGGCGTTGATGAACTCATTGCCTGTGCGGACTCGCTTTCCAAACATCGACTGGACTACTTTGAAGAACCACTCAACAATCCCATGCACTACATCAACCTCTCTAATATACCAATTGCACTTGATGAATCCATGCAGCACAAGGAAGTTCACCATTTGCTTGGCCTTCCAAATGTCGTGGCGGCAGTGATTAAGCCCTCCGTTTTGGGAGGACTTAATCAAACGCAGGTGCTGTTGACCAACCTGCAAGAGAATAAGATTAGAGCAATCCTCAGCAGTACATTTGAAAGCAGTTTGACATTGTGGGCATTTGGTGGATTGGCCAATTCCAATTTCACACACGGCTTAGGAACATTAAACTGGTTCACCCATCCGCTCTTCAAAGACTCCCTCAAGTACAACTCAAGCTCCCTTCAACTCACATCAAGTCCACCAAAGCAACCCATGAATCACTGCCTCAAAGAGATTCAAATATGACCAGTCTTTGTCCATTGGCCCAAAGAGCACTGTTCTCTCCCAATGCCATTGCCATCGAGTCACAGGATCAAGTGATCACATGGAGGCAACTGGATCAGATAACAGAACAATTGATTGCGGATCTTTTGACTACAAAAGATCCGATGATCCAAAAGAATCAAAAGACCATTTTGAAAGAAACGCTTGCCGTAAATCCATCATTTTCAACGGATCAAAAATCCAGAAAAGATCCCCAAACTGAACAATGGATTGCGGTTCATCAATGCGATCCACTGGTAACTTTACTCCTTGTTTGTATGGCCATTCGGACTGGTGTAAGCCTATTTTTAGCAAGCGATCGTGATCCGGAATTTCAATCAAAGGCGCTCATCGATCAGCTCCCTGTCATACACACATTTAGAAACATACAATCGCTATCGGATCTTTTTAATGGAAAAGATCCATTTCTAGATAATCGATCCGGCAGCGCTGTAAAAAAGAAAAAACTGGGGATCTTTTCGGATCAAATGAACCGTTTAGATCAACCAAAATCCCGTAACTGGGATCATCCAAGAATATATCTTCAAACCTCAGGATCCACTCAAACCCCAAAAATCGTGGCGCACAGTCTTAAGACACTGATGGCTTCAGCAACAGCATCTAATGCCAATATTCCCTTTCAAACAGCTGACCGCTGGCTATTATCGTTGGCGTTATGGCACATCGGTGGTTTGGCCATATTTTTTAGAGCGCTGTGCGACGGGGGAACAGTGTGTATTCCAGTTCAGAAGAACACTTTGGCTCAAAATGTCATACACCAACAAGTCACTCATCTGTCTGTGGTTGCCCTTCAACTCACCCGAATGATGTCAGAACAACACTCATTCCCACTGTTAAAACATGTTTTGGTCGGGGGCGGCCCCATTCCAAAGACAGTGATTGAAACTGCACAAGCGCACCACATTCCTGTTCATACCACCTATGGAATGACAGAATTGGGTTCTCAACTGTGTACAACAGGCTGTGATCCTACTGATTTTGAACTCACCACAGCAGGCCGTCCTCTCAATGGGTGGGCGATTAAAGTTGATTCTTCGGGTGAGATTTGTGCTAAGGGTTCTCCACTTTTCTTGGGTTATTACAGCCAAACGGGCCTGACACCTGCTCGGGACTCGCAAGGCTGGTTTCATACTGGGGACATTGGTGAAATCCATAATGATGGTTCACTCAAAGTCCTCGGTCGAAAGGACTCCCAGTTTATTTCAGGCGGAGAGAATATTTATCCCGAAGAAATTGAGAAAGTGTTAACTGATTTTCCTACCATCAAACTGGCAACCGTGGTCCCCATTCCCAGCACAACATACGGACAGCGCCCTTTTGCATTCGTGTTGGGAGAATACTCAGCATCAGAGCTTAAAGACCATCTCCTTAAAAGACTACCCAAGTTTAAACATCCTGATAGAATTGCACCATGGCCACCTCAAGTTCCAACCCACAAGCCCTCGCGTTCTGCGCTGCGTGCCTTGGCCTTACACTACAATCCGCCCACGGCTCAGAAACCGTAAATGTCGCTCAAACCACGGACACGATCACCGTCGATGGGGTGCTGGATGAAGCAGCATGGCAAAATGCCATTCCGGTCACAGAGTTTGTTCGGTTTATTCCAACGGACGGGGGGGCACCTTCCGGACAGACTGATGTCCGGTTCCTTCAAGACAAGGACACCCTGTACATTGGGATAAAAGTCAGACAGACAAACTACCCAATCCAAGCACGGGTATCTCCGCGTGAAGATGTCAATGACGACGACCAAATCGGGATTTACATCGATACGGTTGGGGATGGTCGAACCGGATACATCTTCTATTTTAACCCCATCGGGATACAGCAAGACATGCGCTACTCCAATGGCAGATGGATGATGGAGTGGAATACGATCTACGAGAGCAAAGGAGTCGCTGAAGACAACGGATTCACATTAGAGGTCTCGATCCCGTTTCGCTCTCTTCAGTATCCAGACTCTCAGCCCAACTGGAAGGTCATGTTGACCCGAAAGATCCCTTCTGAAGGCGCAAAGTATAGCTACCCAAAAATGAGACGGAACCACCCTCAAATGTTCAACCAGGCACTGCCAATGACTGGAATACAGCCGCCCAAAGCAGGTGCAGGAATCTGGGTTCAGCCCACAATATCCGGCCGTCATGTCATGCTGAGAGAAGAAGCCGATGCGCCCCTTGAATGGACCGGAATAGACCCGTGGATAGATACGGTACGGCCCTCCATGGACTTTCGATGGGGCTTTACGCCTGATACCGCCATGACCATTACGACCAATCCTGATTTTTCTCAGGTCGAAGGGGATGTCAGACAGGTAAATCTCAATCAGCGCTTTGCCTTTTACTACCCTGAACGGCGTCCATTTTTCCTATCCAATATCGACTCGTTTCAGGACAACGCTGACATTCTCTACACCCGTTCTATTGTCAACCCAATTTCTGGGGCCAAACTGGCAGGCCAAGAAGGCAAATGGGATTTTGGTGTGCTGCATGGCCTCGATCAAAACCCAAATCCCTCTGTTCACGAATTTGGTGCCGTTGGATTTTCTGAAGAAGAGGTCAGCGGTCATTTGAGCTCAACTTCCTACTTAAGACTTCGAAGAGCAGCACTTAATTCTGGATTTATCGGATTTTACGCTGCAGACAAAAGGATCTTAGACGCAGAATCACCTTTCTACACAGAAGACATTGCACCGGCCACTGGCAGCTTCAATGATGTGATGGGAATGGACGTACGCAGCAATTTTGGTCAGTATGGCACCATTACCACTGCTTCTGTCGGTTCCATCGTTGGAAATGACACCGATACCGAAATGGGTGCTGCACAGTCGATCGCCATTCGACGAACACCTGATCTAGGGCTTGGCTATTCTCTTTCAGGTGGGGCCTCTTCTCAAGAATACCGAAAAGAGATGGGATTTTTGAACCAAAGTGGCCTTAAAACAGGCTCTGGAGATCTGTTCTATTTGTCACAAATTGGATCAAATTCACTGCTTAGAAGCAAGGTTGAAGCGTCTGTCAAACAGGAGTTCGATGATGATCAATACTGGGAGGTTAATCAGATGCAAAGCCTTCGACTCAACGGACTTCACAACATCGGACTTGAGACAGGCTGGTCGAATGAACGGTATAAAGAAACCACAGTTGCAGGCCCCTATGTCAATCTGTCTTGGCTTGCCCGCCTCAGCAACAAGGTCAGCACCAAATTATATTTCTCTTATAAGACGCCCCTTGACTACGCCAGCCTTCAAAAAGCCAGAGACTACTCGACCACAGCAGTCCTTCTCTGGCGGCCTGTCTCAAACCTTCGAATAGACTGTGACTTTATCCAACAATGGTATGAACTTCCAGATCAGCCACTCCAGAGCATTCAACGGATTTACAACCGAATCAACTGGCAATTCTCACCCTATCTTGGCACCCGCCTCATTCAACAAAGTGTGTTGTCCTCAGATACCGATGTGCCAAGCCTTTTTTTAAGTGCACTTCTCAGCTACATTCGAAACCCAGGCAACGAGTTTTATCTTGGTGGCACTTGGAATGTCTACGGTGAGACCACACTAGATCTCAATGAACAAATGCTCTTTGTGAAGTGGACCCACCTCTTTCAATATTAAAGGCCTTCGAAGACATCACGGAGAGATTGAGCCAAATACTCACCCTGTCGGGCATCAAAGGCATGAGATTGACCCACAAAGAAGCCCCGCTCATGAACCGCATCCGCAACGGTAAGTGGACCGCCAATACGGACACCTTCAAGTCGATCAAATACAGGCTGACGGGCGAGATTGGAGCCAGAAATTGGCCGAGTTTGAATATGTTTTGCCTCGAGGGCAGCACACAATTCAGCTCGGCTGATTGGGGCTGACTCATCTAAAAGCATGGGAAAAGCAAATCCTGCATGCTTCGCATCTGCTTGTTCTGGAAAAACCCGCAGTGGCAGTTTGAGTTCGGAAACAAGACGACACCAATGAGCATGATTACGGCGACGGCGCTTTACAAACTCTGCCAATCTCGGAACTTGTTGAACGCCAAAAGCCCCTGAGACTTCGGTCATTCTCAGGTTATATCCAGATTGCACAAATAAAAACCGTGGATCAATCGACGGGTACTTTTCTGCAAGCGCTAGATGATCACTTCGATCTCTTGACCATCCGTGTGCCCGAATTCCTCTGCACAAATCGGCCAAAGTAGAGTCGTTGGTGGTGATCATACCACCTTCTCCAGTGCTTAAGTGATGAGAAAAGAAGAAGCTAAATGCACCGCAAATTCCAATGCTACCAACGGTTTGTCCTCTTAATGTGGCACCGTGTGCACCACATGCATCTTCCATCACTAAAGGTGCATCAACATCCGCTGGCGCACCCAACATATGGATGGCCAACACCGGCTGATCAAATCGACCCTTTAAACTTAGACTGTCTGGATCAACATCGACCAGAACTGCATTTAAACCTGCATTTAAAATGGAAAATAGAGAAGTCGACCAACCCACAGCTGGAACAGCCACTTCTGTACCTTTGGCGATATAACCCCCTTGAACAAGAGCAGACAGCATGACCAAAAGCGCACTGGAACCCGAGTTGACTGCAATTGCGTGTGATACACCAACCGATTGAGCCCAGCATTGTTCAAAGGCTTTTACCTGAGGACCCATGGTGACCCAACCATTCAGAAGTGTGTCGATGGCGGCCTCAACTTCTTCGCCACCAAAGGAAGGAACAGCCAGCGGAATCGCATTGCTTGGCTGCTCAGCCAGAGGAGAGCTAGGGCCATAGGCCTTCACAAGCGCTTGAATGGCTCTGTCTCGTTTACTCATCGGACAAACTTCGCGTGAGGCAATTCCGTCAGCAAGACTCGAAGGTGATCTTTTCCAACAGGCCAAGAAAGTGCTTTGCTCTCACCACCAATCCGCTGCCCTTCAACGGTTGATATTTCAGCAATTTTCCAACCGCGGCGCATGGCTCGTATTGAAATTTGATATTCTATGGGAAAGCGCTTGACAGTGGTTTGCATATCTAAGAACGCTCGGCGATTCATGGCACGAAAACCATTGATGGTATCCGTCACATAAGGTCCTTTATTAAACAAACGGTTGGCCAAGGCACTCAACCATTCATTCACCCTAGCACGGGGTCTTATTAACCCCTCTTCTTCATTAACAGCACCCTGAGCAAACCGGGACGCAATGGCCAAATCAGCGCCACCCGCTATGAGATCATCAAGGCGAATAATATCCGCAGGATCTTCATTGCCATCTGGTGAATAATACACCATGCGTTTTGTATAGGCAGCCTCTGCAGCCACCCGAAAAGCAACACCTCTACCAGCAATGGGTTGATCGAGTACCGGAACATTTTTTGAGGCCAAAAATTCTCGGGTACCATCCGTTGAACCCCCATCCACAGCCAAAGTTAGTTCAAACTCATTAAGGGGCAGTTGATCCCACAACCGCTTTAGCCCAGAACATTCGTTCAGAGTTAGCAGAACAAGCGTACTGTCTCTTTTATTCACTTCGAAGTCCCAAGGAATGATTGATCACGCAAGTAATCGAATACCCACTGGGCTATTAAATCATTTCCGGCAGCATTGGCATGGCCTCTGTCATTTCTAAAGTAATAATCCCCAGAACGAGTCGCTGCTTCCATTTGATTTTGTGGATCAAAAATTGATACATCAAGCTCTTTGGCGGCTGCAGCAAGAATTTTACGATGCTTTTCTGTGTATCCAGAACGCTCAAGTGGGTATCCAAACAACACGGGTATTCCACCTTGTTTTTGGATGGCTGAAATGAGATTTCTCAGGTTCTCAACATAATCTTGCGGAGGTACTCGAAAGACACCACCCTCATCGCCAGAACCCCTTTCTTTGGCCCTGATTTGGACAGCACCAAGAGCAGAGCGAAGGGCGAGGTAAATCTTGCTTCGATAAAGCAGATTGTCCTTTAAAAATCGGCTGTCCTTTTGAAGAATGGCTTGAGACTTATCGGTATAGGCTGCTTTTCGGGCATCTTGAACCACATAGCCAATCATGACCACATCAGGCTCATAGTGCTTTAAAGTATTGTCCCACAACCATGATCCTTGAAAACTGGTATAGCCAGGCTGACCACCATTTACGACCTCTACATTTGATATTCCAGAAACATCAATGTAATGTTGGAGACGCGAAGGATAAGTCTCTTCATCTGAAACACCCCAGCCGAATGTCGTAGAGCATCCAAGTGTCATGACACGGTGCTTTGATTCGGTGTTTTCTCGATCAATCAAATTGGCTCGAAGCCCATCGTCATTGGTACTGA
>JAYYJC010000443.1:0-16106 GCA_036146655.1 Myxococcota bacterium
CAAGGAAACTTGTGGATTCTTCTTTGTGTGGAAAAGGCTTATTGGTCAGCGCAGGATCTACTATCCAGAAGGGCTCGTTGTGGTCAAAAGAACTGTCTACATTTGGCCATCCAGACAGACCAAGCCCTGCTTCCACCGCACCAAAGATGATGACGATGGTTACGAATGCAAATAGAACTCGCTGAGCAATAGAACTCATTCTGCAGGCGCAAGCTCAATAGAAGCGTGATCGATCAATCCACCGGCTTGGTACCATTTGTTGTCAAAGAATGTATCGTCGTTGATGGTATAGCTGATGGTTCCGTGAGCAGGCGCTGTGAAAATAATTCCATTACCAACGGGAAGAATGGTCTCTATTCCGTCTTCAGAGGTGAAACGCAGCACCAATTGCCCTTTGAAGCAGCCTTCAAGGTTGCATGGCAGGTTGGTGCCTTGAGCTGATTGATTGAGATCGCCTTCAACAGTAATCCAATCCCCACCTTCGGTAATTTGAAACCGATCTTTAGGGGCGGCAGAAATCTCTATTTTATTGTCTTTGCAGATGCTGAACTCTCGCTCCCACTCTGTACTAATGTTGACATAGTCAAAGACGGTGTCCACAAATGGTCGATTACACTGCCCAGCTGTCAGAATGGCCGGTTGGCCATTTAGCCACGATATCCAGCTGTCTTTGCTTCCACCAGATGCTACAGATTTACATTGAGTCAGATTTTCTCGAGACACTTGTTCTATTTTCTCTGGCTCACCGAGTAAAATGGTTTCCATCATTTCAACGGTTCGTTCACCGAAGTGTGTCCCACCGGTCTGTGAACCGTCCCATTGGGCGATCATACCGTCAAGCACTTCCCCTCTTTTGAGCTTGCGATCCATCATCGACAAACTTTCATAGTCAGGTGGAAAATAACATTGCATGCTCCATCCTTCTTCTTGATGCCATCCCACTGGGGGGGGTGCTTCCGTTTTCTTTCCACCACAGCCAAATACAAGCGCAAATAGAAACATATTTACCTCCATAAAACCAAAATACTTTTCTTTCATATCCTAAAACCAGTCAAGTGCGCCAATTGACGCACTTGATGGAAAAATTTCAGCAAATCAATTGCTTGTCTTTGGAATTAGATCTTGCCTTGAAGGAAGAAACCAATCAAAAGAGCATAGATGGCAAGTGATTCGATCAATGCCAAAGCAATAATCATCGGGGTGAAAAGCTTGTCAGAAGCTTGTGGATTGCGAGCAATCCCTTCAAGTGCAGCAGCAGCAGCACGGCCCTGAGCCATACCGCAACCAAAGGCACCAAGACCAATGGCAAGACCAGCACCAAGGCCGACCAAACCGAGATAATCGTTAGAAGCACCAGCAGCAGCAGCAGCGCCTTGGGCGAAAGCAGGTGAAGCAATCATCATAAGAGCAACCATTACAGGAAGCACAACAGCGAGTTTTTTCATGAGTATCTCCAAAGATAGAATAGGAAATAAGGAAAGGGGAAAAGGAACACCCCATCCGAGTTTTAGTGATGCTCGTCGTGATCGTCATGCACAGAGAGTGCCACATAGACCACGGTAAGCAGGGTGAAAACAAAAGCCTGAATAAAGGATACAAAAGAACCTAATCCAAGCGCAATAACAGGAAGCACTGTTCCGCCGATGACCTCAGAGAGCTGATAGGTCACACCCAAAACGGTATGGTCACCGTTGAGGTTACCGGCCAGACGGACGGCGAGAGAGGCAGGGCGTACAATAAAGGCACCAAACAACTCAATGGGGAACATTAAAATGTAGAGGGCAGGAACGGGGCCCGCCATGTGGGTGAAGTAGCCAATGCCCTGAGACTTAACGCCTGCCCCAACAAATATGAGGAGCACAAGAAGTGACATTGCAAAGTTGTTGGAAATTGACTGCGACGGTGGAACACCACCTGGAAGAATGCCCACAATATTTGAAGTGAAGATGTAGATGAACAACCCACAAAAGAGCCACGAAAAAGTGCGTGCAGTTTTGGGGTCAAGGTTGTCTTTGGCATTGCCATCGATAAAACTCACGAACATTTCCATGATGTTCCGTGCGGATAAGCCTGTGTCAGCGTGATACCGTTCCATGCCTGTTTGAGTCATGGCTTTGTTAAGACCAGCTCGAGCAATCAGACCAAAGCCAATCAGAAAGATGCTGATGGTACAAGATGTCAAGAACACATCTGCTGCGAGAATGTGCTCAGGTGAATCGGCAAACATCGACTTCAAACTGGCCTTCACAGAAGGCAGTGCAAAATCGAACCAGCTATTGGTAATTTCAGAGGTCGCCATAGAATTATCTCAATCGACTTTGGTAAATGGTAGTAAGGGAAACACCGATTAATGACACAACAATAATCGTATTTGCAATGAAGACATACATCGGTGACAGCAACATGGCCATCGCAAAGATGCCAATGCTCAAAATGGCAAGTTTCAATAAAAAGAAGAGCACACTCGACTTAGAGCCAGTGCCATAAGCAGATTGTCGGATAAGCGCTTTCACAACCACATTCCAAAGAAATAGGTTGATCCAAAGCACCGACACAGCTGTTAGCACACCAATGCCTGATTTGAGTCCGCCAATCAAAAAAGCAACCACAGTTGCAAGCAAGGCAAGCAACAGTGAAGCACTTAACAATTTAGCGGGTTTTGGAATCATGATGTCTATGTTTGAAAGTTTGATAGGCACTGTAACCACCAGCAACGAAACCTAGAAAGGCAAAGAGGCTCAGAAATACAGGTGCAAATCCGAACCGGTTGTCGATCCAGTGGCCAAGCAGTACGGAGAGTACAACACTTGCAGTCCACTGAAATACGGCAGCAGTGGCAAAGCCAAACTGTCTCATCATCTTTGGGTCTAAACGGGCCATAAATATAAAGAACACTATCGGTAAGGATAGGCGGCCTAATTATCACGGTTTGTGTAGACTGGCAAGCGGAAAGACGGTGTCAAATCCGTCTGTTTTAAGCCCCTTTAATCTGCTCAAATGCGGCTTGAATACCATTGGCTAAAAAGTCGATTTCATCCGACTGAATTGTCGCAGATAGGAAGACAGCCTCATATTGAGAAGGCGGAAAGTAAAGCCCATTTTCAAGGGCTGCCCGATGAAATCGACCAAATGCCTCAAAGTCACACTCGAGAACTTCTTGAAAATTTCGAGGAGGCGTCTTTCGAAAGAAGATTGTAAACATCGATCCCACACGGGCAAATGAGCAACCATTGGCCTCAGCCAAAGGTCGAACACGAGCCTCTATTTGAGCTGAAGTCGTTTCAAGATTGTCATAAAAGTTGTCTGTCAAAAGATCAAGTGTGGCTTGACCTGCAGCGACAGCCAATGGATTACCCGAAAGGGTTCCAGCTTGATAAACCGCTCCGGATGGACTTAACTGGCTCATAACCTCTCTTCGACCGCCAAATGCAGCAAGTGGAAGACCACCTCCCACGATTTTTCCAAGTGCAACAAGATCAGGCGTGAGACCGAAATACGCACACGCTCCTCCTTTAGAAAGGCGAAAGCCAGTCATGACTTCGTCCACAATCAAAAGCACCCCGTGCGCTTTACACAACTGCTCAAGACCTTGCAAATACCCTTCAGCAGGAACAATACAACCCATATTACCTGGAACCGCTTCCAGTATCACTGCTGCAATAGATTGGGATTTCAGCAAGTGCTTGACACCCTCTAGATCATTAAACTCCACCACATGTGTTAACGCAGCGACAGCCTCTGGGATCCCTGGGGAACCGGGCTGAGCAAAAGTAGCGACACCTGACCCAGCCTTGACCAACATTGAATCATGCGCACCGTGGTAACACCCATTGACTTTGATCACTGAGTCTCGGCCCGTAAATCCTCGGGCGAGTCGAATGGCATGCATGGTGGCCTCAGTACCAGAAGAACACAATCTAACCATGTCTAAAGCGGGATGGGCTTCGCACAACGCTTTGGCGAAGTGTACCTCTCTAGCAGTGGGTGCCCCAAATGATGTTCCATTTTGAGCTGCATTCAATATGGCCTCTTGCACTGATGGATGGCCATGGCCAACAATCATTGGTCCCCAAGAACCAATCAGATCCAAGAACCGATTGCCATCTTCATCCCAGAGCCAACAGCCTTCTGCCCGTGCAATAAATGGGGGATTACCATCCACAGCTTTAAATGCACGAACGGGTGAATTAACGCCCCCAGGAATAAAGTGTTTAGCCTCGGTTAAAAGGCGATCCGATTGGGTACTCTGCATAGCTGCCTCCAGTGAATCAATGGATATCATTGAAATGGAGCAGTGTCATATTCACCATTCAAATATTTGAGTCAATCTTGCGAAAGACTAGTCGTCACTGTCAGCCAAAACACCTTGGCGCTCAAGTTCCCAAAGAGCAAGCTGCGTTCCGAGGGTAGCTGTCTTACCTTCAGCAGCATGCCCTTTAAGCGTATAAAAGTGCTGCAAGGCCACATCTGGATCAGTATTGAGCTGCAGGCGTCCAAGTGAAATCCGTGCAATCGAAATGCTGTCGTCATAGGCCATCACTTGTTCCCATGCATCAATGGCACGGTGATCATCACCAATGAGTTCATAGGTATTGGCAACATTGATCCACCATTGCCCAACCATGGGATGATCCGGATTGGCTTGAATCGCCAGTTGCCAATACTCTGCAGCAGTCCGTGGCATGGGTTCAGAGACCAAACTGGCCAATCGAGCATAAGCATCAGAAGTATGCTTAAAATCAGTATATTTGACGCATCGCTTTAGCAACGAGATGGCTTGGTCGTTGTTGTCACTGTGAACACTGGCGAGCAAAGCTGCTTTCCAAAGCGCTTCGCTTTGTGAACTTTCGGTCAGCGCATGCTCTGATTGCCACAGCAAAAGACGCAAAGCCTGATCATCATTTTCTTGAAGTATCAATTGGGTCACCTTGGAGTTTAGAACCGGAGACCAAGGTGAGCGCTCAAACCAGAGACCAGTTGCAAGTACTCCAACGATAAGCAGTGAAATCAGTGATGTGGAAACAGAATTATTCATATGAACACAATGTTCATATAACACATCACTGTCTAAATCTCAGAATCGGTTGAATCTTTATGTCTCTGATTCGTCCTGAGAAGAGGCACTGGTTTCTGAGATCTCCTCAATTGAAGGCAAATCTTCTTCGGTATCATCATCCGCCTCATGGTCGAGAACTCGGGTAAATGAAACGATCCGAGAGTCCGAATCTATTTTCATCAATCGCACACCCTTGGTTCGACGAGAGAGTGTTCGTATATTCGTCACTGGGATTTTAATGACTTGACCGAGATTGGTCATCAACATGATCCGATCATCGTCTTTGACCAACAACGAGCCGACGACTCGTCCGTTTCTCTCACCAGTTTGGATGTCTCTAATACCCATTCCAGCCCTGTTCTGAACCCGATAAGCACTCAGGTCAGTTCGCTTTCCATATCCCCGCTCGGTGACAGTCAACAACAACAGCTCATCGGGATCCACAGCCGATTCATCCACTGATGATTCATCTGCAGAATCAAGGATCTCAACTTCCTCAACATCCTCATCAACATCAAATTCTTCGCCCGCCACATCAAGCACAATCATACTTGCGATTTCGTCTTGATCACGCAAATTTATACCGCGAACACCTTTGCTGATGCGTCCAACTCTACGAACTTGTTCGCCTCTAAATCGAATGGCTGTTCCATCTTTGGTGGTGATTAATATGTCCTGATCAGGTCGAGACAATTGTACGGTGAGTAACTCATCACCTTCACCACAGTTGTATGCGCGCAAGCCATTTCTGCGTATATTTTTATAGGCAGAAAGAGTGGTTCTTTTAATAAGGCCATTTTTAGAACAAAAGATCAAATCGTATTCTTGCTCTTCTTCGATGTCACGCAAACACAGAACACTTGCAATTTTTTCATCTCCATCAAGTTTCAACAGGTTGACGATGGGTGTTCCGGATGTGTCTCGCTGAGTCTCTGGAATGGAATAAACTGGTATTTTATAGACCTGTCCTTTGGCGGTGAAAATCAACAACTCTGAAAGGGTATTTGCGATAAATATTTCGCGACCCAAATCTTCTGAACGCCTTCTAACGCCTCTTTTACCTCGACCGCCTCGACGCTGTTCTTGAAACTGGTCCGCTGAAGTTCGTTTAATGTAGCCGCGCATGGTGAGCGTTACAACCTGTTCTTCTTCAGCAATCAGATCAAGAATATTGATGTCCGCAGCAGATTCTACAATCCGAGTTCGACGCTCAATTTGATGGGAATCTCGAATGGCAACCAACTCCTCACGGATCACTTCAAGCAGTCGGGCTTCTGAACCTAAGATAGCCTCGAGGTATTCGCATTGTTCAATAAGTTTGCGTTGTTCTTCTTCGATCTTTGAACGCTCCATTCCTGTCAATCGATGAAGACGCATGTCCAAAATGGCTTGGGCCTGAATCTCAGAAAGTGCAAATGCCTCCATTAATTTTGGTCGAGCTTCATCGGCATTCAGAGATGAACGAATCAAGCGAATAAGCTCGTCAATGTTGTCAAGCGCAATGAGGTAACCTTCTAAAATGTGCAGTCTTGCTCTGGCTTTTCGAAGTTCATATTGAGACCGACGTATCGTGACATCTTTGCGATGAGCCAAATAATGTTCAAGCATTTCCTTGAGTGTCAAGACTGCAGGTCTATTGTTTACAATCGACAGCATAATGACACCAAATGTGCTTTGGAGGGGGGTATGCTTGTACAGGTGATTGAGAACAATATCGGGAAATGCGTCTTTTTTAAGTTCGACGACGATTCGCATTCCGGTTCGGTCACTTTCGTCTCGAAGGGCTGAAATGCCTTCAACACGCTTGTCTTTGACAAGAGATGCAATATTTTGGATGAGCCTGGCCTTGTTGACTTGATAAGGCAATTCATCAATAATTATTGAGGTTTTTCCTGTTTTGCTCTCTTCAAAAAATGCATTCCCACGGATGAGAACCTTACCACGGCCTGTTGTATACGCACTGTAAATTCCACTTCGGCCATAGATGGTTCCAGCGGTGGGAAAATCAGGCCCAGGTATGACTTGCATTAAGCTTGGAATATCAATGTCAGGATTATCGATTAAAGCGACAACTGCATCAATGGCTTCACCGAAATTATGCGGTGGAATCTTGGTGGCCATACCCACTGCAATTCCTTCAGAACCATTCACCAACAAATTTGGATAAGCAGCTGGCAATACCAGAGGTTCCTCGGTTGAACCATCAAAGTTAGGACCAAAATTGACGGTGTCCTTGTCAATGTCACGAAGAAGATATTCCGCAATGGCTGTCATCTTACATTCTGTGTAACGGTAGGCGGCTGCCGAATCACCGTCTATGCTACCAAAGTTTCCTTGTCCATTGACCAGAGGCACACTCATGTTCCACGGTTGAGCCATTCGAACAAGAGCATCATAAACAGCTGAGTCACCATGAGGATGATATTTTTTCAGAACTTCACCAACCACACCAGCACATTTTGAAAATCGTCGATTAGACAACAGGCCTTCACGAAGCATGGCATATAAAATGCGCCTGTGTACGGGCTTTAATCCATCTCGTACATCTGGCAGTGCACGGCCAATAATGACAGACATCGAATAATCTAAATACGATGCTTTCATTTCTGCTTCAATGTCAATCGGCACTAGGTATTTTGCTGGATTCATCAGCGAGCTCCTCACTTAAGTAGATTGCGATCAATACAGTAGAAAATTAACCGGTCAGACCGAAAATTTCCACCTTTGAGCGAATTAAATTGCAAGCATTATTTATCGGCAAGAAGCCCTTTTGGTTGTTTTTTATATACTTCAATTAATATAGGTTCTAGGTCTGTTATTTTTTAAATATAAAATATTACCCTGACGCAGATATTGACTTTTAAATCCTCGGACTTATAGCATGCCCCTCTCAGTCAATTGTTGACGCTGATTATTTACTTAAATTCAACTGGAGAAAGCCATGGAAAATCATTCTTTTCAAGCCGACGCCAAGCAAATTCTAAAGCTGGTGACTCACTCTATCTATTCTGAACGAGAAGTTTTCTTGCGAGAACTTCTGAGCAACTCATCTGATGCACTCGATAAGGCGCGATTTATCTCGCTTCAAAATCAAGAACACCGTACGATTGAAGGCGATGCTTCCATTCGAGTATTTTTTGATGATACAGAAAAGACCATCACAATTGAAGACGATGGCATCGGAATGTCTCGTGAAGAAATTGTCGAAAATCTCGGAACAATCGCACAAAGCGGAACCAAGCGCTTTGCTGAAGCACTCGAGCAAGGCAGTGATGTCTTTGAAAACCTCATTGGTCAATTTGGTGTTGGATTCTACGCTGCATTTATGGTGGCAGACAAGGTTTCTGTTGAAACGCTTTCGATTAAGCCTGACAGCACTGCCATTCGGTGGGAAAGTGATGGTGGTGAAGGCTACAGCATCGGTGATGGTGCAAGAGACACTCGAGGAACCACCATTACCTTACATGTCAAAGAAGATGCAGAAGAGTTTTTGAGTGAATATAAGCTCAAACACATCATTAAAAAGCACTCGGACTTTATTTCTTGGCCCATCATGATGGCTGTTACACCTGAGCCAACTTTGGATGAAGAGAATGAAGACAATGTCGAAGAAGTGGTTGATCTCAATGAAGAACCCCAACTTGAACGAGTCAACCAAGACAAAGCACTATGGCTGAAATCACCGAGTGATGTCACTGAAGAAGATTACAACGAGTTCTTTAAACATGTCACAAAAAACTGGGAAGATCCACTTTGTCATGTTCACATTCGTTCTGAAGGCACCATCGAGTTCAATGCCATTTTATATGTGCCAAAAGCACCTGGATGGCAACTTGACAATACCAATTACAAAGTCGATTTAAAGTTGTATCAACGCCGTGTAAAGGTCATTGAACATGCAAATGATTTACTCCCACGGTTTCTTCGATTTGTGTGTGGTGTGGTTGACTCACCGTCCGTATCTCTCAATGTATCCCGCGAAATTCTTCAAAATACACCTGCTGCCAAAGCCATCCAAAAGCAGTTGACCAAAAAAGTCCTTCGCAAACTCGCTGAGTTTGCTGACGAAAATCCAGAAGCCTACAATGAGTTTTGGGAAAAGACCGGTCACATGCTCAAAGAAGGGCTTGCAGACTATGACGCCAAACATAAAAATGACTTGCTGAAGTTGTTCCGCTGTAAAACAACCACTGGTGGGGATGAATGGCGTTCATTGGCACAAATCAAAGCCGATCTCAAAGAAGGCCAAGAAGACATTTGGTATCTTGCGGACATCAATAAAGCTCAAATTGCTCAACGGCCTGTTCTAGAAGGCTTTCAAAAGCGAGAATGGGAAGTCATGTTGCTGAGCGACCCTGTTGACGAATGGATGGTTCAAATGGTTCGTGAGTACGATGAGACTCCGCTAAAAAGCGTTATTCACGGTGAACTTCCTGAAGAAGACAACAACGATGACCTCAAAGAAGACAAGGAAGCCGCAGAACCATTGGTGGGATGGCTGAAAGAACTCTTCAATGATGATGTAGAAGAAGTTCGTCTCTCAAGCAGGCTTACTGAATCACCCAGCATTTTCGTGAGTCAAGAAGGTGCAATGAGCGCAAACATGGAAAAAATACTGCGGAGCGCAAACCAAGAGGTTTCAGAAAGCAAGCGGGTTCTTGAAATCAATCCAAGCCATCCAATGGTCAAAACCCTGTCTCGTCTAAATAGTGAAGGGAAAGCAGGTCTCGATGACTTTGCATGGCTGCTGTTGGATCACGCTGAAATTTCTGAAGGAAAACTCAACAATCCTCAGGCATTTGCAGCACGGTTACAAGGACTAATGGAAAAGGCAGCCGAAAACTTGTAGTTCAGTAGGCGCATTCATCCACAGCCGAGGTTTCCTCGGCTGTTGTTTTTTTAGAATTGAACAAAAAACTCAAGGGCAAACTGAGATTGAAAAATCAATTGATCTTCTCGCATTTCAGAAATGTATGGCGTGAAGTAAAATTCTTTAAAGGAAAACTTTCCGCCATACTGCTCCTTTCTTAAAAGAAAATCAGCACCTGTGATAAGTGCAGGATCAGTGTGTGTGACATCTTCAACACTCAAATCTTTTGTAAACATGGCACCAAACCCTGCTCGAAGAACAATGTCCCAATTGAGACTGTCTTCTTTGTAGCGATGTGGAATTCGCCAACCAGGTGTGGCATAAAGCGCATGCCTAGGTAAGGCAAAGGTGGTTAAATCATCTTCAACAGGAATAATATCGGAGGTGTCGCTGACAGAAATGAAGCCACCAATATCGATGTAAATCAACTGCGTTAGTCGAGAATCCAATCCCAGAGCAACGCCATAGCTCGAACCGATCATGGATGCGCCTGCATGCACTTTGTTCTGAGGTTCCATAGCCAACCGTGCCGCAAGAGACAGTGAAGAGAGAATAAGAGCAATCATATCAATATCCTAAGTGTGATCGGAGGGATTGAAGAGAAGCGCTCCTACGCGGTTCAGCGCTGTCAAATCATGAACCTCTCCGTGCAATCTTGGTACAGAATACACCTGTTGATGTGAGTCAAGTTTGCCATGAAGAATTTCTACCAACTGACTTTCAGCCTGTTCAAGCCGCTGTAGTCGGCGATGAGCGGCACCCAAGCGAGCTGCCAATGAGCGCACAAGATCTGTCTCGAAATCATCTGAAATTAAGGCATGTTGAATGACATGTTGGGCATCAATGGCTTCTGTACCAGTCTGATGCCTTTGATTGATGATGACAGCCGGAACCAAAAGATCTCTTTTTTTGAGTTCTTCCAAAAAGAAATCAGCAACTGACAAAGCTGATTTATTGGGTGCGGCAACAATGAGAAAGCAAGTATCTGCTGCCCTAAAAATGGCTTCAACAGCTTGGTGGCGCTCTTGAAAACCTTCATACAGTTCTCGAAAATTATGAAAAAAGACCACAATATCATTGAGAAAGTGCTCACCAAACACATGGCTGAGAAGTTTAAAAACAGCTGAGGAAGCAGTACTCACCACACGGTTCAAAAACCCTGGTTTTTCACTTGGCTCTAAAAACCATTTCATAATTCGCTTGTCAACAAAGCGAGCCATGCGACCAGGAGAGTCAAGAAAGTCTAGGGCATTTTTGACTGGCGGGGTATCCAATACAACCAAGTCATACCGTTCAGAAACCATGACATCATACAGCTTTTCTGTTGCCATATACTCTTGATTTCCAACAATGGTATCTGCAATAGACTTAAAGATATTGTTCCCAAATATGCTGTCTCTGTGGGCTTCGTTTTGGGCTATTCGCTCAATCAAATCGTAAAAAGCTTGTTTACCATCGAGCATCATGGCCCAGAGTTCACCTTTGGCATTTAAACCAGAAATATCAATCTGCGTCTCTGCATTTCCAAAAGCGCTTAAACCCAAAGAATTGGCCAACCTCTTCGCAGGATCAATGGTTAATACCAATACTTTTTTGCCTGTAATTGCAGCCCGAAGACCAATGGTTGCAGCCATAGAAGTCTTACCCACACCCCCTGCACCAACACAGATAAGCAGTCGATTGGTCAAAAGAGAGTCCATCATGCGACCATCCCATTAAGCTGTCGCTTGATGTGGGCAAACATTTGCTCTACAACGCGTTCTGCACCACCATCAAATCCGCCAAGAGCCCCAAAACGAGGAAATGAAAAGACAGATTCAAACTCAGATTCGAGGCGATCAATTGCAGATTGTGTCCCAGCTTCCAATTCGGCCTCCCAGAGACCGGCTTCAACAAGCTGACGAACTGTTTTGTCCACAGCACCTTGATTTAGATGTTTAAGCAGAGACAATTCATGCTCAGTTAGACTAGGAATGGTCATTCTATTTAAGACCATTCCCACTTTATTGATGCTTGGAACCTGCTGCTGTATTTTTTCGGTAAACTCGAGAGACTCATTGACCACCATATGCTCAGGCAAAGCAACAACAGCCAGCGCAGTGAATTGAGACTTAAAGACAGACAGAATTTGGGTTGCCTTATCAAAAACGGGCCCCGCTTTCATCAATGACTGAGCCGTTTCTGGAACCCGAAGAATGCCCAATGCATGTCCACTCGCAGGCAGATCCACAATGACTTGCTCAAAATGATTAAGCAAATCAATAATTTTGGACAAAATAACGATTTCTCGGGCACCTGGCGTGGCGTCTAAAAAGAGCATTGCCACCTTGTTCTTCTCGATTAACCGAACCACTGATTTGACTTTCACAGTGGAGTATAGCCAATCTGAAAGCGCATTTTTCCAAGTTATATTGCAGCAATATAGGTTCGGTCGGACTTCCTTTGGTGAATAATCCACAGCAACATTGAAGATCTCGTTGGCTGAAGGATGAAAATTATCCACCTCAACGATAATTGTTTTTCGACCTTGCTCTGCCGAGTACAGCCCCGTTGCGATCGAAAAGGCTGTTTTACCAACCCCACCTTTGCCTGTCACAAAAAGCAACCGACTTTTGAGCAAGTCTACAATCTGAGCTGGAGAACGGTCTGTCATAGAATCATCTGAAGTTGGCTAAGGTGATTGATAACCCAGTTTCAGAAACGAGGAACAAAACCGATGCTGTCTGTTGCCAAGGTTTTCATTCTGTGGAAAGTGGGTAATGCGCTAAATGTCCAGATTTTTAACATTCAGTGCATGCTGTTGAATAAACTGTCGCCGTGGTTCAACAGAATCTCCCATGAGCACTGTAAAAATTTGATCCGCTTGGGTCACATCATCAAGGGTTACATGCAAGAGAGTTCGACTTTCAGGATCCATTGTGGTTTCCCAAAGTTGATCTGGGTTCATTTCACCCAACCCTTTGTAACGCTGAATGTCCCAACCCTTACGAGCCCGATCAAGGGTTTTGGTAAAGAGTTGTCCCCAGCTGACAATTTGGGTTCCGTTAACTTTTGTTGGCAATGGAACTTTCTCACGAAGAGTGGCGAGCAATTCACTCAACCGAGTTTGTTCTTCTCTCAGGGGCTTAAATGCAATACTGCGCTCTTCACCATTTCGAAGAATTCTAAACTCTACCCATTGCTCGTCGAGTGAGAACCGCGTTCCAACAACATGTATTGTGGGTGCTATTACAGCAATTAAATCTTTAAATGCTGCGATTGAGTCGGTTACAGAAGCCTCATCTGAAAAGCTACAACGGTCTCCACCACTGCTAAGCCATGCATCTGTGACCACAGGAATAGACCGTGAAAAGCCAATTTCAATGCGACGAACATAGTGCTGAATAAGTTCAAAGATGTTTTTCAACTCTTCTGGGGCTTCAATTTGGACCCCATTGCTCTCAATTTCGAGGTTTTTGACAGCTTGTTCGAGCAAAAATTCTTCAAGCGTTGCGTCATCTTTAATGTATTTTTCTGTCTTTCCTTTTTTGACTTTGTAGAGCGGTGGTTGTGCAATGTACAGGTGTCCACCTGACACAAGTTCTGTCATCTGACGGAAGAAAAATGTCAAAAGCAATGTTCGAATATGAGATCCGTCTACATCTGCATCTGTCATGATGATGATGCGACCATATCGAAGCTTTTCTTTGTTGAAGTCTGCACCAATTCCTGTACCCAATGCAGAAATAATGGTTTTAATTTCTTCATTGGAGAGCATTTGATCGAGCCTTCTGCGCTCTACATTTAAGATTTTACCTCGAAGCGGAAGAATGGCTTGATATTTTCGATCTCGTCCCTGCTTGGCTGATCCACCCGCTGAATCTCCCTCGACAAGATACAATTCACACAAGCTGGCGTCTTTTTCTTGACAGTCCGCAAGCTTACCTGGAAGTTCACCGCCTTCAAGAGCGGATTTTCGACGGGCGAGTTCTCTTGCTTTTCGTGCAGCATCACGAGCTCGAGCGGCATCCACGGCTTTGGAAATAATAGACTTCGCAATTTGTGGATTTTCATCTAAGAAAATTGAGAATTTTTCGCCTAAAACTGATTCCACAAGTCCTTTGGCTTCATTGTTGCCAAGTTTGGTTTTTGTTTGCCCTTCAAATTGTGGTTCCGCAATTTTAATCGAAACAATACCGGTCATGCCTTCACGAATATCATCTCCACTCAGTGAAGTTTTCATTCCTTTACCCATATTGTTTGAAGAGAGGTAGCTGTTGACCACGCGTGTGAGCGCTGCTTTCAACCCTGATACATGGGTTCCCCCATCAATTGTGTTGATGTTGTTCACAAAGCTCACCACATTTTCAGCATACGATGTGGTCCACTGAAGAGCGACTTCAACTTCTAGGCCTTGTTCTCCACCGGTGACAAAAATTGGTTCGTTGTGAATGGGAGACTTCGCTTGATTTAGATGCAAGACATAACTTCGAAGACCTCCTTCGTATTCATAATCCGCTGACCAACCATCGCGCTCATCCACAAAAGAAATGCTTATTCCTGAATTCAGGAAAGCAAGTTCTTGAAGACGACGAGACAAGATGTCTCGGCTAAATACTGTGGTTTCTTGGAAGATGTCTTCATCGGGATAAAAGTGTACTCGAGTCCCACGATTTTCGGTTTCACCAAGTTTTTTGAGGTCACTTATGGGCTTTCCACGGCTGTAGGATTGCGTGTAGTGAAAGCCATCTCGCCATATTTCTACCAACAACCGTTCGCTGAGTGCATTGACACACGACACGCCAACTCCGTGTAAACCACCAGACACTTTGTAATTGTCTTTATTGAATTTTCCACCAGCATGAAGGACTGTCAAAACAACTTCAACAGCTGGTTTTTGATGCTTCTGATGCATGTCTACAGGAATGCCTCGACCATTGTCAAAAACCGAACAAGAACCGTCCTCGTGTATGGTGACCACAATCTTGGTACAATGACCTGCCAACGCTTCATCAATCGAATTATCAACCACTTCATAAACCAAGTGATGGAGACCTTGTGGACCAGTCGACCCAATGTACATCGCAGGTCTTTTGCGAACCGCTTCTAATCCCTCAAGGACGACAATTCCATCAGCGGTATAATCTGTTCCTGGTTCACTCATAAAAATCCTCACTGCTCAGCCATTTTTACGAAGATATAGTAACCATCAGCATCGTATTTGACGACAAAATCTTTTGATTTTGACAGATAATATCCCCATTTTAAGTCAGAATTTTTAAGCTTCTTTGATTTGCCCTCTGTCCGCAACAAATCGACGAAGATTTGAAGCGGGTATTGGGCCCAAATGACTTGGTTCAGTCGTGGTAATCCAGATTTGAGAATCTGATTCAGACAATATTTGAACCAACTTTTGGGTCCGATTTCTATCCAACTCAGAACTTAAATCATCAAGCAGAAGCAACGGATGTTCACCACGGGCCTTAGCAGACATCAACTCAGCTAACTTCAGAGCAATGGAAATGGAACGAGCTTGACCTTGAGATGCATACTTCTTTGCTAAAAATCCATCCATTGCAATGTTCATGTCATCGAAATGGGGTCCCACAAGTGATTTCTTTTGAAGAATCTCCCGCTCAACAGCACCAGCCAACGCATCTGTTAAAACCCCTCTGATTTCATCTACTGGGTGTCCTGCAATACCAGATAATTTTAAGGTTACCTGCTCTTTTTGGCCTGTTAGAACTGAGTGCAGATGTTGAAAAGGGTCTTGCAACTGCTGGAGAATAAGCTGACGTTGTATGGCCATTTTGACACCATACTCAATCAGACCTTCATTCCAAATTTTGACCTGAGCAGAATCACATGCTTGTTGCTTCAACAACGCTTTTTTTTGGTTCAAAATTCGATTGTATTGTTGAACAACTGTCAGGTATGCTGGCACAGATGTAAAACGAGCTCTATCAAGAAATCGACGGCGCTCCTTTGGCCCACCTCTGACAATATCAATGTCTCCAGGATGAAATAAAATGGCTCGAATGGGCTTGAACCAATCAAGTACTTTGGTCACAGGTACGCCGTCTACTTCAAGCAACCGTCCACGCTTAGCCTCATAAGCCCAGTGCAACTTACGAAACCCATTTTCTGACCGTATATGTGCATCGATGTGCGCAATTGACTCACCGGCAGAAATGACATTTG
>JAYYJC010000444.1:0-8647 GCA_036146655.1 Myxococcota bacterium
ATACGGCAATGCATCAGCAGTGTATACCACCAGTGGGGACATTGCTCAAAGAGTCAGTAATGAAGTCTCCGCTGGAATGTGCGGAGTCAATATTGGTGTTCCTGTACCACGTGAGCCCTTTGGATTTGGTGGCTGGAATGACTCCAAATTTGGTCATGGCAAAATTACTGGTTGGGACGGATTTAGATTTTGGACTCGTCCCCGTAAAATTACCAACAAGTGGGCATTACAGAAAGACACCACTTGGATGTCTTAGGAGCACTGTTCATGAACATTGATGAGATGATTGGACTCTGTAAAAAGCATACGCTTTACACTTGGGCAGCAAGTGGTGGCGTCAAGCCCATGCCACTCGAACGGGCTGAGGGTATTTTTTTATATGAGCCCGATGGCACACGGTACTTCGATTTCAATTCACAGCTGATGAGTGTCAATATTGGACACAGTCATCCAAGAGTTATTGAAGCCATGAAAAATCAGCTCGATAAACTGATTTATACCTTTCCTGCGACGGCTACTGAACCCCGCGCACGGCTCGGAAAAAAATTGGCCGATCTCGTTCCTGGAAACATTAACACCTTCTTCTTTACCCTTGGAGGTGCTGAGGCCAACGAGAATGCCATCAAGGCAGTACGCCTCTATACGGGAAAATTTAAAATCCTAAGTCGATACCGAAGCTACCATGGGGCCACAAACGCTACCATGCAGCTCACCGGCGACCCACGTAGACTTGCAAACGAGCCAGGTGCGCCCGGTTTCATTAAGGTCATGGATCCTTGGCCCTATCACTATTCATTTGGCCAAACCGAAGAAGAAATTACAGCGAACAACCTTCAATATCTTGAAGAAGTCATCATGTATGAGGGCCACGATAAAATTGCGGCAATGTTCATAGAGACCGTCACAGGCACGAACGGTATTTTACCACCCCCAAAGGGGTATCTCAAAGGGCTTCGGGCTCTATTAGACAAGTATGGCATTTTAATGGTGTGTGATGAAGTCATGGCAGGTTGGGGGCGAACAGGTAAATTGTTTGCCTTTGAACATGGCGACATTGTCCCAGACATTGTGTGCATGGCCAAAGGATTGACTTCGTCCTACATCCCGCTTGGTGCCATGGGTGTGAGTGACCCAATCGCACAGCATTTTCAAGACAATGTTTTCTGGGGTGGCTTGACTTACAACTCCCATGCGCTGGCTTTGGCAACTGCAGAAGCCGTCATCGATGTCATGTTGGAAGAAGGTCTCGTAGAGAATGCCGCAAAACTCGGTCATGTAATGCGGTCCGAAATGGATCGACTAAAAGCTAAGCACCCCAGTGTCAGAGAAGGACGCTGCATTGGTTTATTTGGCATGATCGATGTTCAAAAAAACAGCAAGGGTGAACGCATCGCACCCTACAATGGCACGCATCCAGCCATGACAGAACTCAATCAGTTTTTCAGAGAAAATGGCCTTTTTACCTTTATTCGATGGGGCTCTTTTATGTGCAACCCACCGCTCTGTATTACGGAAGAACAGCTTTTAGAATGCTTCGCCATTATCGACCGCGGACTTGAAATCACAGATCGATATTTCGAAGGCTAATCTTACACTCAACCCATCACCGGAGACGACAATGAGCAAGCTACCAACTGACCGAAGCGAATCGGTCTTTGTGGACTTCAAAAAAGCCTACTCCTCAAACCAAGCATTTGTGGAAGCCAATCGCTGCCTCTACTGCTACGATGCCCCGTGTATCACGGCATGTCCTACGAGCATTGACATTCCAAAATTCATACGCCGCATTGCAAACGACAATGTCAAAGGGGCTGCAAAAGCAATCTTTGATGCCAACATCCTTGGTATGAGTTGTGCAAGGGTTTGCCCTGTTGAAGTACTCTGCGTTGGGTCCTGCGTTTACAACAATACGGACACGCCACCCATACAGATAGGCAAGTTACAACGGTACGCCACCGACACCGCTTTCGAAGAGAACTGGTCATTTTACAAAGCCGGTGCCGACACCGGCAAATCTGTGGCGCTTATTGGCGGTGGACCAGCCTCCCTTGCGGCTGCGCATATGCTGCGCCGATATGGACATTCAGTGACCATTTTCGAACGGGACCAATACTTAGGAGGTCTTAACACCACTGGGGTTGCACCCTACAAAATGAAGGCCGATCGCTCCATCAATGAAGTTAATTGGTTGATGGAAATCGGTGACATCGCAGTTCAAACGGGAGTCAACATACCAGAAGATGTCAGTTGGGAAAGTTTGCGAAATGACTTTGATGCCATCTTTCTCGGCTTTGGTCTCGGCCGTGACCGTTACATGTCACTCGATAATGCCGATGCTTCTGGAATTTATGGTGCAGTGGATTACATCTCTCGTCTGAAAGTTGGTTCTGTGGATGTCAACACAGTCAAGAATGCCATTGTGGTCGGCGGCGGAAACACAGCCATCGACTCGGTCCGTGAACTTGCTGGTCTTGGCATTTCTTCCGTCACCATGGTTTACCGTGGAGACGAACACAAGATGAGCGGCTACAGTCACGAATGGATCGAGGCTAAAAAAGAAAATGTACATGGCCAATGGCGAAGCCAACCTGTGGCTTATCTTGCTGAAAATGGTCAAGTGACCGGCCTTCGCTGCATTCAGATGGACGCCAACAAAGCCCCAATCGCAGGCTCAGAGTTCACGATAGCTGCCGATATTATCCTCTTGGCCATCGGTCAAGACAAACAACATGACCTCGTTAACAGCCTATCCGGTATTGTGATCAACGGCGGTAAAGTTGAGGTCGATGAGAACAAAGCCACCGGTTGTGCTGGGGTCTATGCCGGTGGAGATTGTATCAATGGTGGCAAAGAGGTCGTCAATGCTGTAGACGACGGCCAAAAGGCTGCACACGCCATCCACGAATATCTCACAGGAGAGAACAATGGCTGATTTAACTTCAATTACCTGCGGAATTCGCTCCCCGAATCCATTTTGGCTGGCCTCTGCGCCTCCAACAAACTCTGGTCGTCAGATCCTCCGCGCATTTGAAGCCGGCTGGGGAGGGGCTGTCTGGAAAACCCTCGGTCAACCCATCCAGAATGTCTCATCTCGCTTTGGAGGAATCCAATGGAAAGGCAATCGAGGCGTGGGCTTCAACAACATTGAGTTGATTACTGATCGGTCTTTGGAAGCCAATTTTAAGGAGATGGCAGAAGTCAAACGCCTCTTTCCAGAGCATGCCGTTATTTCCTCTCTCATGGTGGAAACCAAGGAAGAATGGAAAGATGTCATCAAGCGCTCAATCGATGCAGGGGCGGATGGACTTGAACTCAACTTTGGCTGTCCCCACGGCATGTGTGAGCGTGGTATGGGCTCTGCAGTTGGCCAAGAGCCAAGAGTCAATGAAGAAATCACTTCTTGGGTCATGGAATACAGCAGTATCCCCGTACTGGTAAAGCTCACTCCCAATGTGGCTGACATCATTCCACACGGCATGGCTGCACAACGAGGTGGTGCAAGTGGTGTCTCATTGATCAACACTATAAAATCGATAATCGGAGTGGACATTGACAACTTTGTACCGCAACCGGTGGTGGGCACAAAATCAACCAACGGGGGTTATTGCGGTGTTGCAGTAAGACCCATTGCCCTCCACATGGTGGCTTCACTTTCTCGCCATCCAGAGTTCAATATTCCCATCTCCGGCATCGGTGGTGTATCCAACTGGAGAGATGCCTTGGAGTTTATTTTACTCGGTTCGTCTTCCGTTCAAGTTTGTACAGAGGTCATGCTTCGGGGATATCGCATTGTAGAAGACATGATAGATGGATTAAACAACTGGATGGATGAAAAAGGCTTCCAAAACATGGACGAAATAGTCGGTAAGGCCATTCCAGCCTACTCTGAGTGGGGTAATCTGGACATCAACTATGAGACGGTGGCTAAGATTGATGCAGACAAATGCATCGGCTGTAACCGATGTATGGTGGCCTGTCATGATGGCGCACACCAGTGCATTCATCCCAACCCAAGCGGAAGCATCGTTCCAATTGTGGACGAAAGCGAGTGTGTGGGATGCAACTTGTGTGAGATCGTCTGTCCAGTTGACGATTGCATTACCATGGTTCCAATAGACAATGGATTTGAACCCGCATCATGGAATGATCACATGGCAGGACAAGCCATTCGCCCGAAAAAAGGAAGCCATGGGTATGACATGCCCTAATGGCGATGGAACACATACAAATGAATTTAAAGCCTGTTGTTGGTAGTCCGCTTGCGGTGGTTTAAACGCTATTCTTGTTCGATCCATCCACCCAGACGGATGATTTCTATGTAATTTAAGGCGCGTTCAGCGCTTTGATAATCTGAGCGCACCAGATAGGCATTCCGAAGGGCTTCCCATGCGTGTGCCGGTTGATTAGTAGCCCAAACTTCAGCTGTTCGCACCTCCAAAAAAGGGCTTATGGGTTGCGGGTTCCAAACCGTCTGTTCCATTTGAGTCACCAGATTGGACTCCACCACTTGGGGGAGAGGCAGAACTTCGTCGGGTCGGAGGAACCGAAACACATTGAGTTCTGGAACGGCTGGCGGCAATGCCGCAACCCGATTGGGAGCACCCAAAACTGAAAAATTGGCATAGACATTTCGAGTTTTTTGAGCCCGTTCAATAAGGTCGGGCAAATCAATGGAGCCTTCAAACAAATCGGGGTCACTGACTCGAAGTCTTTCGATGTACCACGAATAGCTCATCATTTCAGGGTGGACCATGATAACGGTTGGACAGAGACCCAGAACCTCCTGCGCATAGAGCATGCCAAAGATCATGCCATCGGTTTCGATGATCATGACAGATTGGTCAGGAATCTGTTCACAAGTGTTTCGTATGTAATCTTCCAACCGTGTGTCATAACCATGTTCTACGCGACCAACATGCATTGATGCAGCGACGACGGGCACAGTGCACAAAATCAGCTGCCATTCTTTTCGCCGATGCACATCCACAAGCGCCATGGCCATTAGCGGAACCATGAGCACGATGATGGGCACCATAAACCGTTGGGCAATGACACCTGATTCACCCGTGGTTGGAATATTAAACATTGAAAAGAATCCAAGTCCAGCCAAAACCCAAGTGCCAAACAAGGCCCAAGTCAACCCATGAGTTCGACCACGCCACAATCCAAAAAGCATCAGACAAAACGGCAAAACCATCAAGTCCATTGGCAACAATTTCAGATATGCCAAGGGATGTGCCCACCATGAGACCGTAAGTGAACCCGGACGAAGAGTCAGCGTACCGTAATCCGCTCGAATGATGTGTCGAAATAGCCCTTCCAAATCTGACCAGCTGCCCCAAACCCAAGCACCGTCCGTGGAGAGCAGCGGCAAATAAAGCACCAGACAGAGCGTACCCAAGCCCACGGATGCCAAGCTTCCTCTTATTCCGAGCTGTGCAGCCCACATAATCCATAAGACAAGGGGACCCGCAAAGACATAGCCATGATGGTTTGTAGCAGCGAACCCTGAGATCAAGCCAAGCCAAATGATGACACGACGGCCTCTTAAACCAAATTGAACTTCCACCGCCAACCAAGTCAAGAGCGCCATTGCAAAAGCCGCTGGCGCAAAAACCTCGGCCACTGTGAAATAACGGAGCCAAAGGGGCTGAACAGCCAAAATCAACGAGATTGACAGCGCAGCAACCCGTGACAAGGTTATTCGAAAGATCATGGCGGCACAGACACCCACGGTAGCCGCACCAAATACAGCAGATACGGATGACGCTTTCCATGCGACTGTTCCAAAAGGCAGATGTTGAGCCAGTTGCATCAAGTAGACGGCACTGGGATAACCAGGTGGATGCAACCGTCCCCCCAGTGCTGAAACAGTCATAAACTCACCTGCGTCCATGCCCTGGACCGTCGATGCGGTACCCAGAAGGTAGCATACCAACGAAAGTCCAAAAGCCAAAATAACGGTAAAATCACCAAGCACAGTTCTGAGCAACCGTTGTTCAATGAGTTCTTTGACAGCTTGAGGTTTGAGAGTCATCATGGGGCGGCACACACTTCGGCTATTTCAGGTCTGATCCCATGACTTCGAAAAATATAAACGGAATGACTAAATGGAGGTTCGGTTTGATGATACTGAGCCTCATCGAAGACCATCAGTTCCTCTAGAGCATATACCGTCATGTATTGATTGACCATATGCCGTGGAAGAACCGCAAAATCAATCGGTTGTGTGGCAAGGTAGCAACGCAGCTGTGAAAAAGAAGTCATGTGTGCAATGGGTTGATGATTTAAGCCTATCACATCCAAAACCCACATGTCTCGAGGAAGCCAAAAGCGACTTGCTCCAGCGCCCTCTACCAAGACAACAGACTCTGGGGGAAGAGACTCAACCATTTGTCGTGCGGGTTGAGTATGAAGGCTTAAAATGTCTGACTCTTGGTCTGCAATCAATGACAATCGGCTGGGCAACTGTCCAACCGTGGCCGCTAATATGGGCAGTACCCACCAATGTGGTTTGTGAAGATGCGACAATCCCGATGCCAATAACATCACAAGGGTTGCACTGAGTGGTGCAAAATATCGACTCTGAAAAAACAGCACACTGGGATCAAGACTGCGCGTAAAAACCGTGGCAAGAACCCAAAAAAACCAACTCACCCCCAAAACTGTCAGGACTGGATTTTTATTTTTCCATAAGCCGACCACCACACAACAAGCGCCCAATACAGACCACAAAATGGGTTCTTCCCACACATATCGCATTGGCAAGTAGAAGAGGCTTTCAAAGCCTTGATCAAGCGCCTTGACATACTTGGTATTAGGAAACCAAAATCCAGAGACCAAATGGCAATAGCCCATCCACAACAACAGCGATACGCCAGCAGCCAATGCAGTGTTTAGCGGTTTCAATTGACGCGCATTCCAAGCAGACAGCACCCCCCACACCCCCCAAAAGACAACCAATTCAGAACGAGCGGCCACGCTTAAAAACACAAGAACAAGCGCCCATTTTCGCTTGTTATTCAATCCCCATATGGCACCAAGCCAAAGAAATGAGGTCAAGGACACTGCCATGCCACTCACTGAGGCTTGAACCGCAAGGGGTGCCAAGCCAGCACAGAGTCCCAAACAGATGAGTGTCATGGCACCCAACATTGGAAACCACTGTTTGAGTAAGGACATCAACACACCAACTGCACCCAGTTGACACATCAATCCAAGCAATTTCGACGCCCACATGGGCTTCCCAAACCATGGGATGGCAGCCAGAATCATGACCCAAAGGGGTGAACTTGCCCCAGTTTCACTGTCATTGGGGTTGTAGCTCAATCCATCACCAAGCTTTAGTGACTTTGCATAGGCAAGGTGTATCCACGCATCATCGAGCGCAAAGTCCACGCCAGTGGCTATTAAATACAAACCAATGACCGCTGTCAGGCCGATGGGAATAACGGCCAGCTTCATGAGTTTCGAAAAACTTCATACGGCAGCGCTCTACACTGAACAAATGCCGTGCAGATGGCAACCAATTGCACTTGCATATCCACTAGTAAGTTTTGATGAAAACCGGCTGCATGAGGCAATAGATCGAGGTTGGGAATCCGATTGACCACATCCAGGTCAAGATAGGGTTCAGACGCAAACACATCCAACCCCAAGTAGCTCAGATGACCCATCGACAAGGCCTCCAAGGCGGCCTGTTCATCGACCAAACCGCCCCTAGCGGTATTTACCAGCAAGGCGCCTTTTGGCAATGCGAAAATTACTTCTTTCGAGACAATGTTGGCACTTGTTGGGTTGAGGTCGCAATGAAGACTGAGCACCTGTACTCTGGTTGCCAAATCCATGATACCGGTGGCTTTGGTTACGCCGTCTGGTACGCCTTTGGGATCATAAGCGACAATTTGCGCACCAAGTTGGCTCAACACGGTGATCATGTGTTGACCAATCACACCACAGCCTACAATCCCAACAGTCAATCCCCGAAATGACAGGGGCTGTATGTTGGGCAGAGATGCCCTCACCCAGTCATTTTGAGATGCGGCACTTTTAAAAAGATGAAGGCGACGCATTCCGGACAAGATCAGTCCCAATGCCGTATCCACCACTGCGTCACGGCGAAGCAAGGGCATGCGCAAGGTCCGAATGCCTTTGGCGTGAAGCGCCTCGATGTCCATGTGTTCGTATCCTGAAGTTGTCGTGACAATAAGCTGGGCACTCGGCATTCTATCAATCTCAGACGGTCCGATGCGCATCTTAGAATGAACAATGACGATTTCAGCATCTGAATCGTCCAAAACCACATCGACAACTTCAGAAAGGGCCCGCTTCTGTGAAGTTACAGATTCTGGGCTTTCATAACTGGCCTTTCCCCACCTTGATAGTCTTATCACTTACCCTCCACTTCAACGGTGCGGATTAATAATTGTTTCTGCCATGGCCTGATGGTCCCAATCACGGTTATCAAAAGCGCATCTTCTTTGTACATTTAAAGATAAATCAGACTAGAAGCCGAAGTAAGAACCACCGGCAGAACTGCATGCACCTTCAGCGCTCGATGAGTTCCATGAGTCTGAGTCATAGAGTGCTGTGACTTGATAGGTGAAATCACCACCAGCGGGAAGGTCACACTCGCCAACTGCACTGG
>JAYYJC010000445.1:0-5467 GCA_036146655.1 Myxococcota bacterium
AAAATGACGCATGGTTATCAGCGGCAAGAAGAAAAGCAACACAACAGATGTATTTTTTATGACAATGCGAAGACTGGCTTCGTCGCTGACGGTCAACCCTAAATAAAAAAACAAGCCTGCAAGAAATGTCACCACAGACAAGAACACATATGCCAAAGGGGTTGAAAAGTAAATGCTCAATTCTTTACGAAGCACAGCACGAAATGTTCTCATTTTTCCACCTGTACTAGCTCAAGGAATAAATCTTCTAGGCTGGGTGGTTTGTAGAATAACTCGGCAACTTGCACACCGTTTTCATAAAGCCATCCACCCAACAGCATGTGATTATCTTTGTGAAGTCCAATCTGTCCACACCACATTTCTGCTGAATCATGAACACATGAAATGGATTTAACCCACTCTAATTGTTCAAGTTTTTGAGAAAAGAGCTCGGGGGGATGATTGACTTGAAGGACGGATCACCCCTGAGCACTCAATAACTCAAGTTCATGTATGGGAGCATCGGCAACAAGAGACCCATTTTTAATCATCAGAATGCGGTCGCAGAGTTTTTCAACTTCACTTAATATATGTGTAGACAGAATGACCGTACGGTCTTCGGCCAATGCCTTTAAAAATTGTCTAATGCCAGCAACTTGAGTGGGATCCAAACCACTGGTAGGCTCATCAAGTATGAGAACAGACGGTTCGTGAAGAATGGCCTGTGCAAGACCAACTCGCTGGCGATAGCCTTTTGAAAGGGTATGAATTCCTTTTCGCTCCCAGCCTGCTAGTCCAAGCTGTGACATGACCTCACCGATTCTTTTGGTCAAGCTTTTGGTTGGTACATTTCTTAAAGTACCGACAAACTCTAAATACTGCCCTATCTCAAGTTCTGGATATAGCGGAGGGGTTTCGGGAAGATAACCAACTCGATGCTTGACAGCAGTGTTGTCTTCGAAAACATCCAGACCATCTATTTTGGCATGACCAAAAGTAGGAGGTAAGTACCCTGTAAGCATACGCATGGTGGTCGTTTTTCCCGCCCCATTCGGACCAATAAACCCCACAACCTGCCCTTTGGGTATCTCAAAGTTCAATGAATCAACCGCTTTAAAACTCCCAAAAGTTCGTCCTAAACCAACACATTCTATCATCTTTCGATTGTCCTCAACCAGAATTAGCTTGAGAGTGATATAACCAATTTATGAATTGGTCAAGTCCCATCCTTTGGTTCATCATTTCTCAAACACAAGAAGCTCAGTTTCCCAACTACAATAATGAAACTGTGGACTGGGTTGTGGCCATGGTGGATTTACATGTCATTACACACAGTGATTTGGCCTTTGAGCAGGCGTTACAGCAGTATTACACACTCGACTTTGCACCTCTTCAAGAAAAGCGAAAACGGAACTTAGAATTTCTAATAGACATTCACCTTTTGTGTGATTTGGCAAATGGTGTCGTTATCTATCAGGTTTCGTCAAGTAAACTTGAAGAAGAACTGGCTGAGCTTCGTTCCAAGTTCACTACCATTCAAGACTTCAATCAATTTCTGTTGAGTCATGGCGTTACGGAGAATAGCCTCAAAGAACAGCTAAATTGCTATCTAAGCGGAGAGCAAGTTGCATATCGGTATGTTGTCACCACTCAAAACAGCCAGCCAGAGGTTCAAATGCAGGTTTACACTGACTTGATGAAAGAGCTCTGGGAACGAAAACCACCTCGTATCATCAGTGCTGTGCCCATTCCCATGGAAACAAAAAACCAAGATTAATTGTAAATGAGTGTGGTCTCAAGAGGAACAGTGCTTCCTGGCGCAGTAAATGACCAACGCTCACCTTTTTCTTGGATACAGCTTTCAAGCATTTCATTGCTTTCTCTTTCAGGACGAACAGAAAAGTTTGAAATGCTCCCATCTGCATTCACATTGACTTTGATTTTCCATCGACCACGAATGTTTCCGTATGTTTTACTGGCTCTGGCATGACAAATCTTAAACTGCCCAAGCTTCATTTGAAACTCTCTAGACACTTGATCATCTGTATTGGCAGCCGACCCCCCAATGCTGTCTGTTCCAATGGTGTTGGCTGATACCGATGGCATAAGAAGAGCACTCAAATCATCAACGGATGTCGGAGCAATAGGGCCATTTGAAGCGCTTCCACTTGAAGTAGCACCATTCGACCCATTGTCAGCAAGTGCATTGTTAGATTGATTTGTACGTCGACGGCGACGGCGAGATTTCGTAGACTTTTCCTTTTTCTCTTCAATGGTCATTGCATCCACATGGCGGTCTTGGTCCGGAAAAAATATGGAAATGCCAGTAAATCGGCGAAACTCTTGATTTGGATTTTGATGTGCAAACCACCCCAACGCAAGCATGCTGAATAAGATTCCTCCACCCAATATGAGTGGCCCTTTTCCACCTCTTTCTTTACGACGCTTACCAGGAACCGCAATATTGACAGTGTTGTCCTTTTGTTGTTCTACACTGTCTCGTGTTTCACCCATGGCATGTGCAGGTAAAGATTGGGTCAAACGATCAATTTGTACCCCAAAATCTTCGTCCATTTGAAGTTCATACATGGGTTTTTTAGGACGTTGAAGACGCCTTATGTGCCCACCCATGGTTGTTTCATCAGTGGGCAGATCATCTTGCAGTAACATGTTTGTGGGTTCATCTTCAATCAAATCCTCTTCACCGAGAATCAGTTGTCCACAGTTATCACAAATCCCACCTTCAATGAGGTAAGTACTGGGAATCGGGCTTGAACAATACGGACAAGTTTCCATAAAAACTCCTAAAAAAGTCACCCCTATTTAAGATGTTGAAGCATGATTGTGCAACATTCCGAATGTGACGAATTGACAAAGATTGATTGAACCTTTAAATAGAGGCGGAAATGAAACGCTCTTTCGTGAGGATAATATGGGAACCGCCAAAGATTATGTCACATCTGTTTTAGCTGACAAGCTCATTCCATTCATGCGTCGTCCTGTAGAGGATATTATATACGAAACCCTCGATCGCCGACAAACGCCTAGCCGCAAAGATTTTCACGAGCTCAGAGACCAAATCAATACTCTCAAAGGAAAACTCACCAATACAGCAGGTGGTGTGGGTAAACTTAAAGAACTCATTGAAAACATTGAAGACAGCATTGCTGATGGTGGCTCACAATCTTCGTCAGAATCACATGGCGCTCAGTCTGATCAAATCCAATCAATGGAAGCGCAAATAAACGCTTTAAAAGCAACTATTTCTGCATTAAATGAAAAGATTACCCACCAAAATAGTGTCATAGAGAGCCAAAATAATGCGCTAAACTCCCGCTTGAACACGCAGGAAAGCAAAATTGAAAGCCTTTCAACAGGTGGTGCTGTAAAAGTCCAAAGCGCCAGAACTCAAACCTGTAAAGTGCCTGGTTGCACTGAGCCAGTTCGTGCAAGAGGCTTCTGCCGAGCCCACTATGCCAAATGGAGTAGAGGCACACTTGACGGCTTTGTGACCAAAGACGGTATCGCTGAAGGAAAAAAGATCAACAAAAAACACATTGCGTTGGCATACCGTATCGAAAACGGAAAAATAATTGTGGGTGATGAAGCGGTTGCGTCTTTGTAAGTAAAGCCTAATCTATATAGGCGACCGTAAACCATACATTGTATCGAGTATGACAATTCCGATATTGCAGCACGCATGAAACATAGCGCCTGACAGCACACCATTGCGCTTCTCTCGCATCCATGCAAATATTAGTCCAGGGAAAAAAGTGGCGAAATGCCACCATTGAAACTGCACAAGTGAATGCCCAAAGGCAAAATACAGTGACGCCCAAACGGCCCCCCAACCCATGGGAACACCAAAAATTAGAAAGCGGCGTGGAAAAATCTCATTTAGGCGAGTTTGAAAATACCCTCGGTAAAAGAACTCTTCAGGAATGGCCACGAAAAAGAATTGATACGCAACGATCAATACTAAATCTTGTGGAAGTATACCCATGGGTGTCTTACCAAAAAGATGCGTGTTGTACACATGATAGAGCGGGATAAACCAGGGCCAAACTGCCATATTCATCCAAAAATTCAATTTGGCTGCTGCCCACCAACTGCCAAAATCACGAAATGCAGGTATCGAAAGGTGATAGCTCCAAGAATCGGCTTTACGATACTTACACAACCACACAGGTGCATAGATGAATAACAAAGGAACCAAGCCAAGGATCCAATCTGGTAGCCCAAGAGTACTTTGAAGAAGGACCACCGAACGAATCCCAAGCATGACGGCCAACCAAAAGAATGTTAGCTCGAGCCAAACGGTACGCCTCATAGGGGCATTGTCTTGATTGTATCGGTCGCCTACGCTGAGTGAGCGTGTGAGAGGCTTCCCTTCTGATATCCCATCAGATCGAGTGTCACCCATCGAAATCCCTCTGCTTGGCAAATTGCAACTACTGCTTCACGGGTAACCGGATCAAGCATTACATTCATATCATCTGGTGACAGTTCAAGTCTGACCATTGGTTGATTTTCCAGTTGATGCCACCGAGCCCGAAAATGTGAGAGCCCAATTATACGCAGATGTGATTCAACCCGTTGAACTTGTACAATTCGGTCGAAAGTCACCCGAGTTCCAACTGGGAACCGTGAACCCAGACACGCAAATGCGGGTTTTGACCAAACAGAAAGCCCCATTGACTTCGCAATAGTTCTGACATCAGCTTTGGTCATGTTCGCCTCAACAAGCGGATGTCGAACTGATTGTTCCTCTGCCGCAACAAGTCCAGGACGGTGCTCTCCCAAATCGTCTGTAATGGTTCCATCAAGTATAAACGGGATGTTACGGCGCTGAGCTACATTGCGTGCCAATTCAAAGAGTTCTGACTTGCAGAAGTAACATCTATTCCCGTTATTTTGTGCATAGCCTTCTTTTTCGAGTTCGTGAGAGTCAACCAATACATGCTTGACACCAAGTTCTTCGGCAAGTCGCTGGGCTTCTTTTTGCTCTTCTGGCGGAAAGGTCGGAGAAATGGCCGTTAGAGCCACAGCCGCATCACCCAGTTCTTCAGCGGCGACTTTTAGAACCAATGCAGAGTCAACACCACCGGAGAATGCAACGAGTACTGAACCCATTGAGTTCAATATGAGGCGCAGTTGGTTTAGTTTCAATTCTTGTGTCTTGTCCATCACGCAAGTACTCCAAAATAGGATACACTATAACGAGATAAACCTCAATCTGCTCTAGATTTCACACACTAGTGACGCCCAAATGACCCTCCTCACCATCATGCTGTCTACAACAGCGCTGGCTAGTCCAAACGGTTGGACAGTACTATAAACCAACAACAACGGCGATTTTGTGGACGAAACACAACTACAAACGCCACTTGACTGGTCTGGGGTGTTTCATTATGCCCTTGAAGCAGAAAGACTGTGGATATCACTCCCTATTGCGTCCACACCATGCACAGACTCATCAGAACATCGT
>JAYYJC010000446.1:0-3820 GCA_036146655.1 Myxococcota bacterium
TCAGCAGTATCAGGTGTAACACTGGTATCTGATGGATTGGCGGTATCGACTGAATCATCTTCAGTGGATGGTTCGGTTATACCTGAGTCAAATGATTTTCCACTGCTACGGGCCACAGCAAATAATAAGGTCATCAATTGAAGTTTCATTGGGTTCTCCTTAAATTTATGCCTAAATTAACGGTTGATTATGGCACTGAACATATAATCGACGAATGTTCACAAAAATGCCCTCTGGGAAAAGCAGAGGGCACTCAAATAATGAATATTCCAAAAGATTTATTTAGATGACATGCCATCTGTTGCTTGAAAACCTCAAACGACCTTCTCGTTTCAATCGGTTTAAGACTGAACGAATGGATTTCGATTCTTTCCAGTGAGCCAACTGCTCAGGGTCGCCATCGGCAAATTGCTTCATGGCGTAAATGTATACAACGGAGCTTATGACTTGTTCACTTAAACCATTGTCATTATTTTCTGAAAGCTTTTCTAAGATCAAGTTTTCTGCCCACAAGGTTGCCGATTCTTCTTCTGCTTCTTCTGATGCAACTTCTTGGCTTTCTTCAGAGACTTCTTCGGGTGTATTATCTTCCATGTCAATTCTCAAATGTGTGATGTTGGGTTAAAGTTATTCAAAACCTTTTCAAAGCAATAGAAAAGATTAACCGTAACAGTTGAATTAATATACTAAATTATGAGGAGTTTGCCATCATGCGAATCACAAAAGTCTACACAAGGGGCGGCGATAAAGGTGAAACATCATTGGCTGATGGCACACGAGTATCAAAGAATCATATTCGGATTGAGACCTATGGAACCGTGGATGAACTCAATGCAATTCTTGGAATCATTCGGACATTCCTGCGTGACAGTAAAGCACCAGAAAGTCATGTTGTAAAACTTGATCAAATGCTCAACATAATTCAGAACATGCTTTTTAACCTTGGAGCAGACTTGGCCACCCCAGTAAGCAAAAGGTGGCCAAACATGATTTTGATCAGCCCTCAAAATATAAGTGATCTAGAACAATGGATTGATGATCTCAATGACAGTCTTCCCCCACTCAAAGAATTCATACTTCCAGGTGGTGGCTATGTCGGCGCATTTTTTCATCAAGCTCGTACGGTATGCCGTAGAGCAGAACGAAGATGCATTGACCTTATCAACTCAGACGCCGATGTGGGTACAGCTGGCATGACTTATTTAAATCGCCTTTCAGATTTTTTGTTTGTAGCAGGACGTTGGACTGCTAGTGCATTGGATGAACCAGAATTCTTCTGGCAAAGGGACCCTTAATAGACATAAGCTCATGCTTTAAAGCGTCTGTAGACACAACATTGGCTTATTGCCGTAATCAATAACGCCAAGCAAACGATAAGCCAGGCGAACCATCAAGCATCACTCCCGTAAATGTTAGGCCTGCACCAACGCCACCCAACAACATAGACGAAACCACCAAAGTGTTGTTTTTTGCACGGAGGCTTTCCAGTTCATCACTCGGCTTGGAAGACTTAACAGCATCTTGAAACTGTGCGTTGGTACCAAATGTGGCACCGTACATGCCAGCTGATGCTGCCAAAGTGACACTTCCCAAAACCAAGAGTGGAGTCTTCCCTTTGGGTCGCTCTCTTTGTACTTTTGTTACAGCAAAGATATCTGTTGATGTTGATTTTTTTGGAACCTGTATGTCACCGAGGTATTGTTCAGGAATGGCGTTGCCTTCAATTAAATGTCGCTCCTGTACCACACGATCTTCGCTGTTGGCCAGCAATAAAACATGAGGCCTATCAACCGTTGCAGACGCCTCAGTAAGTTTTCTTCCATCAAGCCACAACTTCGTTCCTGAGTCAATGTCAATGGCCTTTTCAGGTATCGGGACCCGCTTAAGACTTGCTGTGCTCCGAAGGCTCGCATAGTATGGTCTAAACGGGTCGCCTTGAGCAATTTCATCAAAACTCCACTGGTACCCCGGATCTAGTTCAACAGCGAGACTCAACCATCGTTTTGCATTGACCTCATCTTTGCTTTTAAAATAACCCACGCCAATCAAACGGTATAAGGTTCCAAATACTTGTGGAGGTGCGGGCGTTTTCATGCACAAAATGTTGGCTTCAATAACAGTTGTCGACGCTTTTAAAGCCTTACTATCGTTTGCTTTCAAAGCCGCAGTAGCCGCCTGTAAATCTGCTTGAACTTTTTCGGCAGTATATTCTTCTGGACATTGTGCAGCCATGACAGACTGTGTCAATCCCAAAAGACCAAATATGCTCAACATGAATACTCCAGATTGAAATGAACATTCAAACCATGGTTTAGTATATCTAATTTTCAATCCATCCGAGTAAATCACCTGAAGAAATCGGCTCACCGTCTGCAACCACCCATTTCAGTATATGCCCTTTGGCTGGAGCACGTATCGCACTAAATGTTTTCATGACTTCAATCAAACCAACTGTTTGTCCAGCGTCAACTTGAGTTCCTGGTGGTGCAAAAGCAGGTTCGCCAGGTGCTGGATGCTGCCAGAATGTGCCATCCATTTCAGCCCTGAGCGCTATCGCTCCTTCTACAACTTCTTCTTCTCTTACAAGACTTTGGGTATTGGCCGTCTCAATGACGACATCCCCTTGAATTGCTACAGGCTGCGCCAGTACATTCCAGTCATGTAAACTCCAAATACGGGGATTTTTGACTCGTCTAGTGCCAATACTTTGGTAAGACATCTCAGCCAATGCACACAACCATCCACGAAGTTCAGACAAGCATATAAGTTCATCTGTATCTTGTTGAGAAGCCGCTTTAAAAGGATCCATATCCGCTTCAATTCGACTTGCGGTTTCTGTCATTTTTTGACGGATAACGGCGGCTTCTTCGGGATCATCAACTGCTATTTCAAAATCCTCATTCAATTTTGTTCTGAAGCTCGCAATCGCCAATGTTTTGCCTTCCATCACAGCCAGTCTTGAAATCGCTGTTGCGAGTTGAACAACAGGCTCATAAGGTAAACCAGCCATGGCATAGTAACCTGCACCTGACGCTTTTCTAAGCAAGACAGTAAACATGGGCGTTTTATTTGTCGAGTTGGTGTAAATCAGCGAAGACCCATAGCCCAAAAGCCCCTGAGCCTCTGCTTCGACGCCAATGTCGAATCCAGCAATATCTTGAAGCCATACTATGGGAATGCCATCATCGTTGCAAGACCTTGAGAAGGCTGCCAACTTTGCGATTCCTTCGCGATATAAAATTCCACCAGGTCTTTTACCGCCTCCATTAGGGTTGTTCTTCGGTTCTAAAATATTGGCACAAAAGCCCATCCATAAACCGCTCACACGAGCCACCCCACAAAATATTTCATGGCCTGTATGAGGCAAGAACTCATGTACCAATGAGTTGTCGACCAGACGAGCAATTACTTGTCGCGTGTCATAAATGTGTCGGTGATCATCAGGAAAAATGTGGTAAAGCTCGTTGACATCAAAAAATGGTGGATCGGGTTCAGCTCCATGACGGTAGTAGTCTATGGCTGAACTGGGCAATTTTGCGATGTCAGATCGTATTTTACTGACGCAGACATGGTCATTGGGAACCCGAACATCACCACAACCAGATTGATGCACATGGACTTCAGGCCCACCGATGTCCAAACTGGTGAGTTGCTGTGCCTTGGCACCTTTAATCAACGCAGCTCCCGCAATGACCATATAAGCTTGTTCTGTCATGTAAACACGGTCAGATATGATGGGCATATACCCCCCACCCGCTATGCAATCTCCAAATACACCTGCAATTTGCGGAATGCCTGAGTCAGACAGCCGTGCATTCAT
>JAYYJC010000447.1:0-10000 GCA_036146655.1 Myxococcota bacterium
TGTTTTTCCCATGGCTTAAAAATAAGAGCAATGTGCACTGGATGCTTCTGTTCACAGTGATCGGTCAGATCTGTGCAACCGTTGGTTGGGCACTTTCATTGGGGGTTGCCTTTTCTCGAATGATGATCACCATTGCCATACCTGCGTCAATGCTTGCTGTTTTATTTCTGGCTCAACTGTGGCCGAGATGGGCTAGATGGAAGCGAATTCTCTTGGGAATTGGTCTTGTCGCATGGACAGGTTGGACACTTCGAGACGCCCATGTAGATTACAAATCGTACAGCAAAAGTTTACGGTTTGAAGTTGACCTCATTGACCTAATGAAACGGTGTCCAAATGATTTTTGGGGCATCGATCCTCGAAAACATCCTGGCAAGAGAAATCGCCATGATGGTTGTGAGGTCATTCAAGGCCTTTCAGAACTTCGGGCAGGTTTTGATTACAGTTGTATGATATGGAGTGGGCCAACTCGTCCGCTTACTCTGCGTGCATCATGGTCTGAAGATGATAGAACTTATCACATCCGACGGATTGACGGGGCTGCTTCAGGTGGGTGTCCGTACTAATTAATTCCTCAATGTTCCCGTCCCAATCAAGCCAATTACACCCAGTCCCTGTATGGTTGACCCATTTGTTTGGAGTGTGCTGTCACGGAATTGCATTCGATATAACTCAATGCCAATTAGGTCGTTCGCTGCATAACTGGAGAGCAATGTTGGATCGATCCCAAGACCACCCGTGTCTTGTGAATGACATATCAAATTGCCTTTAAACACACCACTGGGAGAAAAAAAGCCAAGGATCAGTACAATGCTGTCTGTTGTTCCAGTTGGTCCCCATGTAACTGCAAAGTTCGACTTTGAGAAGTTCTGCAGAAAGGCACTGTTTGCCCCTATGAGAAAAGCACCTGCGGGTTCCACAGCTGTAAAACTTTGTGGTGTCTCGAGCACTTGAGATAGGGTTACATTGAGTTCGGGAATGGTCAAATCATAGGGCTGAAAGGCATTGAACTCGTCGCCGGTTAGGCTTGTATTTTCGTAGTATAAGCTGCTCGTGGAGTACCTTAATCCAATTTCGCTTTGAGAACTCTGAAGATAAATCCAGTCGCCGATGTGCTGACCTGTACCGAGTGCTATTGGGTTGTATTGCGGAAAGCAGGATTGCTGTGGGGGTAGCCATTGAAACCAAGTGCCATTGGTTGGATTGTGAAATGCAGCACCTGCCAGTGTTTGAAGGTTGGCATTTGGTGCAAGTCCGAAACATTCTGGACAGGCATATGCGACTTTCCAAAATTCCACTGTTCCACCCACCAGTCCCGTAGGCTGAGTTCCTGTATCCGAGGTATCACTGGTATCCGAGGTGTCACTGGTATCAGAAGTATCGCTGGTGTCGCCTGTGTCAGGCGGTCCGTCATCAGAATAAACAAAGCCATTGTCAAGTGACTGGACTCCCATATCTGAGCGAACGGTCACATCAACTCCGCCAGGTAGGTTTGAAGGCGGCGTCACAATCAGGATATTTTGTGGGTCTAGTACGGTAATGCCCTCTATAGTGGCATTGCCGAATGCCACTTCGACATCCCCCTCAAAGCCATTGCCTTGAATGGCTACTGTGGTGCCTCCCTCCAGCGGTCCCCAATTGGGTTCCACGCTGCTGATAATAAAGTCGGGTAGCACCACGCCACTGTCTGACAATATCTCTTGTCCACTGTCTGTGCTTTTGAGTCCAAACTCATCGCAACCAATCAGCATCCCAATGGAAATATAGTAAAGGCAAATCATGTGTGCATTATAGCTTGTGTGGTGGCTGGGCGTTTCCAAAAAAACAGACGCTAGCTCTTCTGAGTCAGCCGTTCAGCAATTTCAACGGCAGCATAGGTTAAAATACCATCAGCACCAGCACGTTTGAATGCCAGCATGCTTTCCCATATGCATGAGTCCCAGTCCAGCCATCCATTTTGCGCTGCTGCTTTCAGCATCGCATATTCGCCAGAAACTTGATAAACCATGGTCGGTACACGGAAGTGTGCTTTCACTTTTTGTATAATGTCTAAGTAGGGCAACCCTGGTTTTACCATGACCATATCAGCTCCCTCTTCAATATCAAGGCCGACTTCGTGTATTGCAACATCTGAGTTGGCTGGGTTCATTTGATAAGTCTTTTTGTCCCCTTTAAGTGCCGACTTTGAACCTACTGCATCTCGAAAGGGCCCATAAAATGCAGAGGCATATTTGGCTGAATAAGCAAGTATTTGAACCTGTTCATGGCCTGCTTCATCCAATGCATCTCGAATGGCGCCTACTCTGCCGTCCATCATGTCTGAAGGTGCGATTACATCACAACCTGCTCTGGCTTGGTTAAGCGCTTGCTTACACAACGCATCGAGAGTCAAATCGTTTACAACAATGCCATTTCTTACAATTCCATCCTGACCGTGTGTTGTAAAGGGATCAAGTGCAACATCGCAAATCACCCCTATATCAGGAACTTTTGCTTTTAATTCTGAAACGGTTCGACAGATAAGATTCTCAGGGTTGTGCGCTTCCTCACCGTCTTCGCTTTTTTTCTCTTCAGGTGTGACCGGAAAAATCGCAATGGCTGGTATTCCCAGATCGTAGGCATGTTGGGCTTGTCTAACAAGGTTGTCAATGCTGTGGCGATAGACACCGGGCATTGATTTTATCTCGGTTTTGGGTGTGTTGTGGCTGTGCACAAATACAGGCCAAATCAGGTCACTGGTTTGAAGCCAGTTTTCTTGAACAAGCCGCCTGCTCCATTGGTTTTGTCTGTTTCGTCTTAATCGGATTTGTGGGAAGGACACTATTTCTCCGGGGGTATTGGCTGTTCTTTTCGATGGAAGAATTGGTGGTCTTTTCCCAACCAATCTTCCAGTAATTTGTTGAGTTTTGATTTATGGTTTTCGGACCATTCTTCAGATTGTATAATCACTGAGTCGATAATGGCTTCAAGTTCAGGGTTGTATAGATGGCGTTCTTGCAGAAGCCCTTGAAGCGAACGCAAATGGTCGTCCCAGCCTGTGGAATCTTTCAATTTAGCCTTGACATAAAGCAACTGAAAGTATGAATATATGGTGATTAATTGAAAATCAAACGGGGTAGATTTTTGTATAACCTGATTAAAGATGTCAGCTGCATCTTCAATTTGGTCTTCCAATACTAGTGTGGCGCCGAGATTGTAAAGAGCCAAGTAGGCATACATATTGTTAAGAGCTGAAAATAACCGATATGCTTTGTGAAAATGCTCTCTCGCAGCCACAAATTGCTTTCGCTCTTTGGCCATATCCCCGAGGTTATTTTGGCAAATTGCGATGTGACGAATAAGACCAGAGTCATTTGCAATTCTCAGTGCTTGTTGTTCAAGCTGCTCTGCTTTGTTGTAATTTGAGCATCTTCTGTAAAAGAAACTTCCTCGATGGAGATAGCTTAAGAAGTGACCTTGGTCTTCGGTTTGTGAAAAGTATGGGCGTGCTCTGTGTAAGGTTTGTCCAAGTTCTTCAATGTCATCCAAATGGCTGTAGCCATCGAACAAACCAATGTAACACCGCCTCAACCCGCTCCGTGTGAGCTTCGGGTGGGGGTCATCAGATGGGGTTTTGATTTCAACGCCGTTTCTAAGCACTGTTATTGCTTCCAAAATTTTACCTTGATGTATCAATCGTCGGCCGTTTAGGGCATGGTCCAATAGATTGACTGTTGGCCAATCAAACTTTTTCAACAAGCCATGAAGTTTCGTTTTTAATGTGTCGAATTGTGTCCAATCTTGCTCAAAATTTGCAGCTTCCATTTGAAGATTGAGCCATAAACCATATTCAATAGACGACTCCTTTAAATCAGCAACATCGACAAGGGAGCGAATGGTCGACAGTAATTTTAGGATCTCTTCTCTTTTGCTCTCCTTAACCTGAACATTAAAGCATTGTACATACAGCATAAATGCTTTTGAGTACTGTTGGCTTTCTGTGAAGTGCCGTGCACATTTTAGCATCTGCTTCAATGATTTGTATGGTCTGAGCAGTTCTGCAAATGTGGTATGGACTGATGTGAGCCAGTGTTCGTCCGCACCTTTGTAAATGATTTGTGTATAGAGTGGATGTGAGAAAGAGAAGCCCCTCTGGTTGGGCCACTTTTTTATGACATTTTGGCTTAATAAGAGGTTTAGTAGTTGGCTTGGATAGGTGAGTTTAAGCTGCGTAATTCCGCGCCGCCATAAGTCATAGTGAATGTGGTTGCCAATGGCGCTGGCCGCTTGCACAGCTTTGATATCGTTATTGTGTGCATTTTGAAAGAGTTTTTGGATTTGATCGGACCAGTTTTGTTTGAGATGACTAGGAATATCCAACTTTTTACCGGGTGCGAGCACAAAGCCTTGATTACCCGCCACCAGTGTTTTTTGCATGACCAATTCGTGGATCAGCTGAATCGAGAGGAGTGGAAGACCTTTGGTCCGTTGTGTGATCTGTTGGGTGAGATTTGGAGACAGATCAAGTGAGCGCTCTATTAATGTTGTCTCTTCTTCTTCGCTGAGTGGAGAAACGGTCAAGCGAAACGCATGGCTGTTCTGGTGTAGGGCCGCCAAACGCAGTCGAAAACTCTTATTTTCGCTGATGGTTTCAGAGCGAATTGGCATCAACATGAGAATGGGTCTGCGTCTGGCACGCTCATTGTTTAAAATCCATTCGCAAAACGACAAAAAGTCTGGGTTTTGATCAATGTGCTCGATGTGGAGTAACACCACTCTACACCGTTTGGGATCTCTATAGGAAATGTGCTCTAAGAAGTCTAGCCAGATTTCGCCGAACTGCTCAGCATTAAATGGGAGATGTGTTTCATTTTCAGGATGAAGGAGCGGTATAAGTTCACCAATCCGTTTGAAAATGGCCTCAGAAGGATGCACTTCTGAATTGAGATGTGTGAAGGCTTGATTTGAGTCTAAGCCTTCAATGCCCAATTTCTTTCTCATGATGTCTTGGACATTTTTGAGTGACATGGCAGTACGGCATTCAAGTATAATTCCCTGACTGCATCCAAACTCTTCGCCTCTTTCGCAAAGCCATTCGACCAGGCGTGTTTTCCCTGAACCAGCAACTCCACTAAGTGTGACCAGTCTTGAACCCATGTGTTGGACTTCTTTGAGGTGTTGCCAAAGTTGATCCCTTTCATTGATTCGTCCCACCATTGGTGTTCGCCTTAGTGGGAATAAATTTAGGCCCACCTCAGAAAGATGTGTCCATTTACGAGGGGGATGTCGCCGACGCCAATTGGCAGGTGTTGGAACAAAAGTCCTCAATCCTGAAAAGGTCAAGTCTGAAACCGGTGAAGGGACTTTATAAATTGTAAATGTGCCTGTATTGTCGTCCAAACTAGAAGACTGAAATGGCATTCGTTCAGCAGACCGAAGCTCTCTGAGTTCTCGAGCAGCATCTGCTGCGAGTTGAAAACGATTTCTTGGATTCTTGTGCAGAATCGTTTGCAGCCATTTCTCCAATGCGTCCGGAATGGCTACTTGGTTGTGAAGTATCGGAAGAACGCCGCTTTCACTTGCGTACAGATAATCATTTAAGGATTTTCCTTTACCATACGGTGGGCTACCAGTGAGCAATCGCCAAAGGGCACAGCCAACGCTGTATAGATCCGTCCATGGTCCGTAATGGTGCTGTGCACACCGCAATTGCTCGGGTGGCATGTAGGCAGGTGTTCCTTGGACAAAGCGCTCTTCGTTGATTTGCCCTTGAGCTCGAGCCAAACCAAAGTCCATCAGTACAACTTCAAGATCATCGATAATGCTGTCATCCGTCCAAGGTTGTCGATCGCTTCTGCGAAGCATGACATTGCTCGGTTTGATATCGTGATGGAGAAATCCTCTGGCATGGGCATGGGCGAGCGCATCCAACAACTGTAAGATTAATCTTCTCAATGGAGTCCAAGAAATACGACCTGTCAAGTCAAACATGTCAGGCCCATCAATGAATTCCATTACCAAGTAGGGAATGGTTTGGTCTGTGTTTGGAACTCGGTATTGTCCGTGGTCCAAAATCTGACAAATGTTTCGATGATCCAGTCCAGCAATCGCTTGAACTTCGATGTCGAATTGGTTTTGCGACCATGAATCATTTTTTTCTTCAAGAATAAACTTAATGGCCACATACTTGCTGCTTTCAATGTGTCGAGCTTTCCAAACCACACCCATTGCACCTTGTGCAATCCGATTTTCAATCTCGAAAGGGCCAATGCTTAATCCCGCTTTCATATATGCATTACCTTAGGTTGATTGAAACTTGCTGAACCCGAGCTGACTCAGAAAGTAAGCCTAGGCCTTGCCACTGTGCGACGCTCAGTTGAAGTAGGTCCTGTGCCCGTTCAGTATCCCCATGTTTATGGGTAATGCGAGCACTCAGTTCAGCAAGCCAAGCCAAATCTGCGTTGTGAATTCGAATTTGGTCAATCAGTGTGATCATGCTGTAATAATGAAACTCAAATCCTCCCCAGTCTTCATATTCTGCCATCACGCACATTGCGATGATTTGGCTTCGAGGAATCCATCGTTTCCAGCCCATGGCTGACAGATGATGAAGCGCCTCTTGGGCCAAGGTTAGGGCATCATTAAACTTTGACTCATAAAGTGCAATGATGGCCATGTCTTGGAGGAGCACAGCATTAAAAGGATGCTGCGCTTGACTCAAAAATACCTGCGACTTCTGATAGTAGCTTTTGGCCTTTGGAATGTCGTTTTGAAAACGACAGGAGTCGCCAAAATATTTGATGCAATATGCCTTCCATAACAATTGTTGGCCAGAGCTAAATCCAGCGGAAGCTTTCTTTAATAAGGTCTCAATTTGGTCGAATTGTTGAGCTTGAAGCAAGTATGTTGCACGTGTAAATTGATACAGAGCGACATCGAATGGGTTGTCTTTTCTGACGGTTTTAGAAGCCTTCTGAACCCAACTTTTGGCGTCTGCAAGCCGACCATATTGAATGAGGCTTTGCGCTTGGCCCAAGAGCAACTGGATATGAAGCATGGGGCTGTGAGATGAATGCATCAAGCCCGATTTAAAACATTCTATGGCGGTATTTAATTCGCCTGTTTTTTCAGCTTTACGGCCCATCTGAAGACTGTACTTTGAGGCAATGACCGGCCAATGATTTTCAGAAAGTGCTTTCTTTAGCTGCTCATTCGTTCGATTTACCTCATCTACATCATGTCTGGCTTCAGCCAATGAGAGTTCGGTTAGCCACAATTGTCCCCAGCGGGAGTCGGTTTCTGGAATCTCATGGGCATAAAACAGAAACTTAAGTTCTTTTAAGGTTTTATATGTCTGATCTTGGTTCGCCCGACCCAGTTGGAGCATCAAGCCTTTCAATAAGGCATTAATGCCTTGAGTTACCAGTCCTCCTTTGATGAGATGGTGTCCAATACGCTCGTATTTATCAGGTCTTTTGCCCGCTTGGATGCCTTTTGCAGCAGCCAGATTTACCTGTTTACTCTGCAAAAACTCTTGTGCTTGATCAGCCAATAGGATTGTCAATGCTGGATGAACAAATGACCACCCATTTCCTTTCGGCCACCGTCGAATCAGTTTTCCTGCAATCAGTTCGCCTTCAATCCATCTGAATTGATCAATTTTAAAATGGGGCAGGGCGGCGTGCCATTCCTCAGTGTATATGTTCATTCCCATAACCCCTGTGATTTGAAGGGCCACGAGTTCAGGTTCTCGAAAGGGTTTTGTAATGTGTAAGATTTTGTTTTTCCAAGTGTCGTACAAGGGGGGAGGTATCCGAAGCGACCCTTGCGCATTAAGAGAAAATCCGTTGTCTTCTAAGGTGAGTTGTTCAGAGCTTACTAAGTCAGAGAGGACCATCTTTGCAAGGTCGCAATTGCCATTACTGAATTGAACCAGTTCATCAACCAGTCCTGATGATAGATCAAGCATGCTGTTGATTATTTTTCGCTGGGTTTGTGAGTCAAATGGACTTAAGCGAATGGTTTGGTTTCGAGTATGATTTTGAATTTTTGCAATGCTGACGCGGCATGGGTTTTCATGGGTCAAAGTTTCAGTTTTGACGGTGTGAACAAAGATAATTGGGAGGAGATTGACATGAACCGATTGGAGAACGGATTGACAAAGCGTTAATGTTTCCTCCCCAAAATGCGCATCATCATTCCAAATGATGGCCATACGAGGCTTGGCCAATGCTGTGGGATCATTTCGTTGTCGTAGCAATAGCCGAATGATGAGATCGTCCCGTTCCCAACTTTCCTTAAATAAGCCATCCGTTTCAGTTTGGGTCAATATGGCAACAATTTTGTCTATGTCCCGAAGCAATGAGTTGTATTGACGAAGGACTTTTTGGAGCCTTTCTTTGGTCTCTTCAGGGTTTAAATCTTGACATCGAAGTGATTCATTGAGAAGATCAACAACACCTGATGAACCAGTTTCTGTATTTTTGATATGAAAGACTTTGGCAACGCCTGTTTCCTGTGCACATTCACAAAACCACTGGGCTAGGCGGCTTTTACCGATACCTGCTGGACCACGGATGATAATAGATTGGGCGCCTGTGTCTGGAATCTCCTTTAAGACAGTCCAAAGTGCATCTCGCTCGTCGTTTCGTTCAAAGAAAGGGAGTGAGCGAATGTCGAACATCCTTAATCCAACACCCATAATGTGTGTTTTGGTTCGGGTGTTGGTTTGGATACGCCAATCATCGGGAATTGGCATTTCGTTGTTGTCTTCCAAAAGGGCTCTAGTACGGTCTCTGGTGAACTCCATGGTGTCGCTTAGGGCCCATAAAGAACCATCGGAATCTATATTGAGCTCAGCCTCAATGTCAGCTGGTCCAAGTTGGTTTAAGGCATGAAGGGCCTCTGCAGCTGAATAAAAGCGATCTTGAGGTCTCTTAGCTAACATTCTAAGCAACCAAGTTTCCAATCCATCTGGAATGGCAATTGTATTGAGCAGAGCAGGTGGGGGTTGGTGTACATGTGCATATGCGAGGTCCGCATAATGACCCCCATTGCCAAAGGGGGCCTCCGGCGCAATAATTCGCCATATGGTACACGCAAGAGAGTAAAGATCTGTCCAAGGACCTTGATCTCTCCATGATCCCAAGAGCTGTTCTGGCGCCATGTAGGCTGGCGTTCCAGCGACGACATCACCGTCTCCTCTAAACTCGCTGATGGCTTGGGCCAACCCAAAGTCTGTCAGCATGGCTTCAGGCCTTGAAGAGTCTTCATCAGGGAGTTTGATCAATACATTTTCAGGTTTGATGTCTCGATGGATTACGCCTCTTGCGTGCGCATGTGCTAAGACGGATAGCAATTGTTGAATGAGCCTTTTTAGGCGTCCCCAAGGCAACTGTGCTGCAAAACTCTTGAAAGACTTTCCTTGAACGAGTTCCATAATCAAAAAGGGAGACTTGTCTTTAAATTGCAGCCGTGCGGCATTGTTTGCACTTTCGCTGTTTACGATTCCATGATCAAGTACCATGACAGCGTTTGGGTGAGTTAGGACGGCTGCAGCTCTGATCTCGCCTTGAAATGACTCGAGTGCCCAGCCGTCTTCTTTCGAACTGGATAATAAAAATTTGGCAGCAACCGTTGCACCTGTATGGATGTGTTTGGCTTTCCAAACTTCACCCATTGCACCTTTCCCGATCTGAGTTTCGAGACGGAGGTTGTTGACTATTTTAACCAAGTTATCTTTCATTTATATTCAATATTCTACTGTAGGTGAAATGCAACCCGACTCAGCCCGCTTTTTACTGGGATTGGCCGTCTGGGCCTACCCAGATTTTTTTGGTTCCTTTTATCCAGATTCTATACTGAGAAAATCGGCATTGTCAGAATACGGAAATAGACTGCATTGTGTAGAATGTAACAGTACTTTTTACGCTCAGCCAGATGTTAATATCTTACACTCATGGGCTGAGCAGGTGCCCGATGATTTTCGTTTTGTTCCCAAATTGAGTCAGCGCATTTCTCA
>JAYYJC010000448.1:0-12322 GCA_036146655.1 Myxococcota bacterium
CAATGGTCTGCTTGCAGATAAAGGGGCGTTGACGGTTGAGTTGGTGATGCAAATCAAATCCGCTTTAAAGAACCGGTGCGGTCCATTTATGCTTCAACTTCCGCCCAGCTATTCTCCTCGAAATGGTGGAGATTTAGCTCAATTCTTAAATGGATGGCGGCGTTCAGAACTGGGTAATATTGCTGTAGAGTTCAGACATCCTGATTGGTGGGCTCCAGAGTGGAGTAGCCGAACTAAAACCATGCTTAAACGGTTGGCTATGGGAAGAATTATTTTGGATACCCGTGCACTTTATTCAGATCTTGACGATCCTCAAAAAAATGCGCAGAACAAAAAGCCAAATGTACCCGTTGATACTGACAATCATCACGGCACAGTAATTGTGCGTTACATCGCTCATCCAGATGAAGATCGAAATGAAGTGTTTTGGTCCGAGTGGATTAATCAAATCTCGACTTGGCTCCAAGAAGGTCGGCAGGTATATTTTTTTATGCATTGCCCACAAGAAAAGTTTTCACCAAGTCATGCCCGTCTATTTTATCATCGGTTACGCCAACGATGCCCACATTTGCCGACTTTACCTTGGGATAATCTTCCTCCGGATCCCCAGCTGACATTATTTTAATGAATCAATTTTAAGAGTGGGTATAATTTTGTATATTGCAGGAGGATTGATGTGGTTGACAAGTGCATTGTTGTGTTGCGCTCCCATTAAGGTGGGTGGCGAGGTCATTGCTGGCAGGGATTCGACCGAGTTGGACACCGCTCAAGATGTAAATGACCAGCCTCTTGATGAACCGGCTGGTGAACCTGCGATCGAACCCTCTGGCGAACCTGCATCGGAGCCGTCAGCTGAGCCGGCATCAGAACCTGCATCAGAACCCTCATCTGAGCCTTCAAATGAGCCATCAGAAGAATCACATGCGTACAGTTTGTGTGGGATGGGGGCCTCCGAGATTCGTCCGGCAGGTTCTTGGTCTGATCCCATTTTGGCCGAAGTGTTGGTCATGGTCGACAACAATAATACATTTTTGCATGGACAGAACGAGATAGACAGCTACGATTGTGCGCCCAACACTGGCGAGGAAGGACCTGAAATTATTTATCGATTTGATGCGCCTGTTCCTGGAAGTTTTCGTGCCGTGCTGGAAGATGGTGTTGGGGTAGATGTCGACATACATCTTCTACATCATCCCAGCATCAACAACCGAACGGTGAGTGGATGCATTGACCGTGCACACACAGATCTATTTGTGGAAGACCTGGATTCCGGAGAATACTGGGTTGTTTTAGATACATGGAGTGACTCTTCAGGGCAAGACTATCCGGGTGCCTTTTCGTTGGCATTTGAGTTTGTACCGGACAACCATTGGACCAGTGTTCCTATTGCGGATGGTCTTACATGGGAACGCAATCGAATGTTGGGCTCCAACTATGGACATCAGACGGTCAATGTCTTGCGTTTGGACTTGAACTCTGGGCTTGAACTTCAGCCTGAAAATCACCAAGGCTGCCACACAGTGTCTTCTGTACGAGGTCAAATCGGTGCCATCGCTGGAATTAATGGCGGATTTTTTGGGGCTGGATGTAGTCCGTTGGATCTCTTGAAGTCTGATGGTATTCTTCACAGTTTGAACCAACTTAACGGCTTTGAGCAACGCAGCTTTGGATGGAATTCTGCTGCAGATCTTCAGTTTGAATGGATTGACTACGGACAAGATTGGTCCACAGTCAATAATGCAATGGGTGGGTATCCAAGCTTGGTGAGTGCTGGTAATGCCTATGCAGAGGTATATCCTGGAGAGCAAGTGTACTCCTCAACCGATTGGAACTCGAATCCAAGAACAGCCGTTGGGAAGACGGCATCCAACGAACTTCTACTGGTGACGGTGGATGGCCGAACTTCAGCTGGGCAGGGGTTGACCACTCCAGATATGGCGTCATTGATGTTGGAACTGGGGGCTGTAGACGCAGTTAATCTAGATGGTGGTGGCTCAACCACAATGAGCATCTCGCAATGTTGGCTTAATGCTGTGGTCAATCACCCTTCAGACAACAACAGCGACAATCATTACGGTGCAAGGGCTGTCGGTTCGGGGCTGTATGTCCGTTAGGATACAGGTCTGTTTTTTCAAAACGCTTTAAACTCGACTTTGTGTGGGCAATCTATTTTCCAAATTGCATGAGATGCCCAGTGCCCGAATATGAACTGATTTAGGGACATCATCAAGATGGCGATTCTTGGTAAAAGAAGTTTGGCAACAAGTTCGTGTTGTCGTACGACTCATGAAAGACGGGGCAAGCTGAACCGGACATGGGAGGAACAATCCATGACCGGTCTGCGTGGGTCTCGCACCACAAGGCCTTCCCAATACCGGCGGTCAATGCACCGAGTGTTGTTTCGTCATGCGATTTTACCCAAACTGAAGTGCTTCGTCTGTTAATTGCCAAGTTTCCGTATTTTGGATTTCTTCACGAACAGCCGTCATTCTTTCATCAGGGCACCCGTTTGTTTCGTTGGCCATTTGAGCGAGAAAATCAAGGGCCTCTTCAATGGATGGATGCGGCGCTAAGGCGTTTCAAGAAAAGGCATTCATGGTCAAACCGTGTGAATTTATTCTAAAATCACGACTCTCCAACCGGATTTACGGATTAACGCACCTATAATGTCAATGGCCTGATGGCTTTGCAAGAGCCGTTGAGATCAATTTGTACAATGAGTTTAATCCCAAGTATGCTGCGCATCCTCAACTATTATCGTCTCCCGAAGTCGGCTCTAATCCCAGAGATTTCAGATCGGTTGTCTAAGGTCTTTGAAACAGGAGACTCATGGGCCGTGGACATTGATCCACCAACCGATGTCGATGGTTTTGTCCGTTTACGCTACTCTCCTTCTCCAAAGCAAGCGCTTCCCAATCAAGTACATTACGAGAAGCTGTTTTCGATGTCATTTGAACGGTTGCAGGTGCGCCTTGGAGAAAAGGAACCCATGCGTTTATTGGGCGAAGATTGGTATGTGCTTGGACACACTATATTTTTTGCAAACGACTCACCGAGCGATCTTGAGATTCAGGCTGCACTCAAGACATGGATCCGACAGCAAAAGGGTTGACATGTGTCTTCTGAGCGCATTACTATCCAGTGCTGATGAGGTGAATAATGCGCATTGAAACAGAACCAAAGCTTGACTATAAAGATGTTTTAATCAGACCTAAGCGCAGCACTTTGCGCTCCCGAAAAGAGGTGAGTCTCAAACGGAGTTATCGTACGGTTAACTCTCAACTTCATTGGACGGGTGTTCCCATCATGGCCGCAAACATGGATGGTGTTGGGACTTTCGATATGCACAAGGCGTTAAGCGCGCATCATCTATTTACCTGTATGGTGAAACATTACAACGATGAGCAATGGCTTGTCCAAAAAGATGCCATTGTGCCAGATCTACTGGCCATTAGCACTGGTACCGGTCAAGCTGATTGGGAGCAAATTCAGCGGCTTGTACCTCGGCTTGGTCTTCGATGGATTTGCATTGACATTGCCAATGGCTACTCTGAGCACTTTGTTGAGTTTATCAAAAGGGCCAGAGCACATTTTCCAAACCTTGGAATCATTGCGGGGAATGTGGTCACTGCAGACATGACGCAAGAGTTAATTCTTTCAGGTGCTGACATTGTGAAAGTCGGTATTGGTCCTGGATCTGTGTGTACTACCCGAATTCAAACGGGCGTGGGGTACCCCCAACTGAGTGCGGTCATTGAATGTGCAGATGCTGCACACGGTCTCGGGGGACACATTATCGCAGATGGCGGATGCACTTGTCCCGGAGATGTGGCGAAAGCCTTTGCTGCGGGTGCTGACTTTGTCATGCTTGGAGGAATGTTTGCTGGGCACGATGAAGGTGGGGGACAAGTGGTTCGCCGGAAGTATCATTTGAACAGCGAATACGAAGAAAGAGATGGCCAACTTATACCGAGGCTCACCGAAAAGCAGTTTGTGCAGTTTTATGGAATGAGTTCCGAAACTGCCATGACCAAGCATCATGGTGGTGTCGCCAATTATCGCTCGAGCGAAGGGCGAACGGTTGAAGTGCCGTACCGTGGCAGTGTGAATTCTACCATACTTGACCTTCTTGGCGGTGTGCGTTCAACATGTACCTATGTGGGAGCCTCTAGTCTCAAGCAGTTGAGCCGATGTGCGACCATGGTTCGCTGTACACAGCAATTTAATGCGATCTTCGTGAAATAGTCGTCTTGTTGGGTGCGGGTGCGTCTAGGCAAATACAGAGCAACTCATCCATTCGAGTGGTGTATCGAGGCGAGCGGCGTTCTTGCTTCATACCGCCGTCCTGACAGCGTTTTTCTGAGCCAATCACAATGGCTTGTGAACCAAAGCGCTTCTGAATGTCTTTGATGCTGTTGAGGAGTTTGGTATCCCAGGTTTTTGGCAGTCCAAATAAAGACGATTGATTCTGAGAATCATGATGTAGGCTTATGCATGTCAGTGAAGCTTTGGCCCAGATTTGGTTTTCAAAGGGGAGTTGTCGGAGCATTTTTAAGGCGATTGGGACCAAAATCAAGGGATTGTTGGTGGGCTGTAGTATTTGGCTGGTTGCCCCAAGTCGGCGCCTCTTTTGGCCATAAGGGGGGTGAAGTCGAAGGGAGAGATCGGTGGTGGTGACATTGTGGGTGTGCATTCGTCGACACAGTTGATGGGCATACTGACTAACCATTCCCTCAAGATCTTCGAGTAGACTGAGTTTTCGACCAAATGCACGAGAGTAGACCATGCTTTTTCGTGGAGGCGGCTGAAACTCAAGTTGCATGCACGGTGTACCAGACAGTTCGAGTGCCGTTCGGACGCCGTTGATTCTCAGCAGTGGGCGGATGAGTTCTGAGGGGCTGCGTGCCAGTTGAAGGGCGGTATGAATCCCGTGTTCGTTAAGCTTTCGAACAGATCGAGTACCAATGCCCCATATGTCATCTAAAGGGGTTTTCGCAAGAATTTGATCTGTCTTGGCCTTGTGGCGTAAGATACAAATGGATGACCCTTTTTTAGCTCGTCGATTGGCGAGTTTGGCGAGGGTCTTGGTTGGCCCAATGCCAATGGAAACAGGGATTCCGATTTCGACTGCTATTCGTTCTTTGAGGGCGGCGGCTGACTCCATTGACGGATTCGGGCTGTGAATAAAAGCTTCATCAATGGAGTACACTTCGCTGTTTGGGTATTGATCTTGAATGAGTGACATAATCCGAGCAGATATGTCACCGTAAAGCGTGTAGTTGGAAGAGAACACAGCCACACGGTGTTGTTCGATAAGGTCTTGCCATTTAAAGTATGGGCCACCCATGGGAAGGCCAAGCGCTTTGGCCTCGGGAGATCTTGCCACAATACAGCCATCATTGTTAGAGAGGACGACCGTGGGTTTTTGCCGTAGGTCAGGCCGAAAGAGGCGTTCGCATGAGACATAAAAGTGATTGCAGTCGACAAGCCAGTACATTGATTAGTGCTCGTGGATGGTGTACCGAACAACTCCCCAGACCTCGAACTCATCAAACTCGGTGACCTCGATGTCCGGATAGTTGCCATTACCTGAACGGAGGAGTGTCTTCGGTGGTTTTAAAATGAGCTGCTTGACCAAAAATGAATCATGCATGACGGCGACAACAATCGAACCATCTCTTGGCTTTAAGGCACGGTCAACAACAAGTACATCCCCCGAGAAGATTCCATGTGATGTCATTGATTGACCGCTTACTCGAACAAGGAATGTCGAGTTTGGATTTTTAAAAAGCCAAGAGTCTAGATCGATTTTCTCAATCCAGTCCTCTGCTGGTGACGGAAATCCAGCTTCAACCGTGCATATTGAAATGGGTCGGTCAGCCTTAAATGATCCTGTGGGTTGGATAGAACAAATCTGAAGATTCATCGAGACAACTCCTGCGTGACTTATACTGAACATTTGTACAGTATAAGTCGATGTTTGTCAAGCCCATTCAAATCACAATGGGTGTCTCAATCGCTCGAACTTGATGTAAGATAGAAAGTGACACGATAATAATAAGGTTTCTAATGTTCTTGATTATTTTGGCATGTGTGGCGGATCAAGAAGGCTCTTTTGCTTTGCCTCTACCTCCAAAACCGGTTTCGGAGCGGTACGATATCGTTGCTATACCGATAGATGAGTGTCAATCAAGTGAGGCGATCGCCTTTACGGAACAAGGTGCGAACTTGGGATTTGAAGTGAGATTGGATCCGGAAATATATCACGACGATGGGCCGCAAGTTGCCGCATTGGATATTGACTCAGATGGGCTCACAGAGGTTCTGAGCTGTTTTCTGTGGGAACCGTTGTTCATTTACGATCCTCAACCGAATGGCACGGTCACTCACGACTGGGTGAGCGACTTTTGTGGCCCAATGGCCGTTATTGATCTTGATCAAGATGGAGACGATGATATTCTGCTGAGTTCTGAAACCGACATCTTCGGGGATAATGTCATCGGTTTACTCCCATTATGGGCTCAAGACGGTCATCTTAGTCATGGGACTTTGCAATCCTTTGATGGTGGTCCAGCACGCAATCTTCGTTTGGGTCATTTCAATGCAGATTCACATTTGGATGCGGTCATTCTTCGGAGCGGTCAGAGTGATTTTGATGCCCAAGACTTTATTGCATGGGGAGAGGGAAATGGGCAATTTACATTTGACTATTCCGTGCTTGGATCGGTTCATACCCAAGGAAAAGCCTTCGATGGCGCCGTTTACGACTTTGATGGAAATGGCTGGGACGACATTATGGTGGTCAATGACATGGGGTCTCTATATGGCGGGAATGTCCTGTGGTGGAATGACTCTGGTGATTTTGATGCCGCATCAGAAGAGTCAGGTGTGCGGATTGTTCAAAGTGCAATGGGGTTGGATGTGGCTGATTTCAACGGGGATGGCCTATTGGATATGGTCAGCAGTGATGCCACCAAAACCATCTTGCTTCAGGGGATGGGTGATGGCGCTTGGGCAGATGTCACCCAAAGCTTAAATGCCAATTTGATGGCTGGCTTTGAAATGGGTTGGGGGGTTCGTTTTGTAGACATGGCCAACGACGGTCAACCCGAAATTATACTGGCTCAAGGTGATCATTTTTATGAAGGTGCTGTCGATGTGGAATATGAAGGTCCAATGACGCCTTCTGTGGCCAGTTGGAGCGGAGGACAATTTGAAGAGGTTGCCTCTGAACTGGGCTTTGACGAAGAGGGGTCCTATCGAGCGGTCTTACCCATTCATTGGAATAACGATGGCATAATGGACTATTGGATCAGTGAGGTCCGTAAAACCCCATTGCTCTATGTGTCGGAAGGTTGTACGGGTTCCTCTTATCTTCATGTGCAAGCACCAGAAGGCACATACATTCGCTATGAACAAAATGGCAAGCGCCATTCACATCGGATTAGCGGGTCCTCTAGCTATGCGGCGTCTATTTCGCCGCAGATTCAAATTGGATTTGGCGAGCAGGAAACCCTGCAGCAGGTCGCAATAAAGCTTCCGAGAACATCGGAATGGCACGAAGTCTCAGAGTCTCTGTCGCTTCCTCACCACATTCATGTGAGTCGTCGGACAGGAGAGTGACGGTGCCTCGAACTCGTGCTATGATGAGACACGAATGCAATAGGAGCCAATTATGTGGGTAGGACTACTGATACTGACAAGTTGTGGAGACAAAACAGAATCTCCCTTAATCGAGGGCATGAATCCTGGTGAATGCAGTGACCGTGCCGACAATGACTCGGACGGTTGGTTTGACTGCGAGGACAGTGATTGTGAAGGCGCGCCTGATTGTGAACCAGGAGCAACAGACACTTCTGATACCTCTGATACTTCTGATACTTCCGATACACAGGATACAACGGAGCCAAGTGATGAGCCTCTCCCTGAGTCCAATTGCACTGAAATGATGACCAACGAGGTCGTCGGAACAGTTGGGGGGCAAAGCTATACGCTCAATGATGCCGTTTGGGACAGCGATGGAGAAGGCAGTATTTTGGTGGTGATGTTTGAAGCAACAGCCAATGACCCCGTCAATTGTGGTCGGATTTTAGAGGGTTCTGAAGAGCCTCCACCCACGCTCATGGTGCGTTCCACCATTGAAACCGTACCGGTAACCATTAATTTTCAAGCCAACAGTGATGACCCCTCGTTGGGCGTCGCCATCTTTCGGACCGACTCAGGTGAGGCCATTGCAGAAAGCGGAAGTGTGGTCTTTGACCGTTTTGGTCCAAGCACCAATGGATATCTGCTCTCCCTGAATGCCGAAAACATAGGTGGGGACGGAAGTTTCAGTGCTGCAGAAGTTGAGGCCTGCCATTGTCCAGGGCTCTACAGCACAATCATGGGTGAGTTTGAATACGATACGGGGTTTGGTGGCGAATAGCCGGCGATGTGTCAATTGCTTTACAAGTCAAACTGAGCCCATCTGAGTTTGTTATAAGTACGAAAAATTGACCGATGGAGTCCTGATGCGTCTTGAACTTACTCACCCATTGCCGGCCAACACTGATTCCGTTTGGCAGCTTGTATTTTCGGATGAATTCTCAGTTGCACTTGATCAACGGACAGGAGTTCGCCGAGAAAGGGTGTCCGATGAAGTAAAAGATGGAAAACAGCATACTTCTTTTCGAATTGTTCACTCTGAGCCACTGCCAAAGATGGCTGCGAAAGCAATGGGCACTGATACATTGGTTTATTTTCAAGACCAAGTCATCGATGAACCCAGTAAAACCGTTCATTGGCGGGTGCGTTTACCCAGTTTAGGTTCGAAAGTTCAGGCCAGTGGAACCTATCGATTGGAGCCCATTTCAGACCGCTGCCAGCGTGTGGTCTCGGGTGATATTTCGGTTCGAATTCCACTTATTGGTAGCAGAGTTGAGAAAGAAATTGTGAAGAAGTTGTCGGCTTCATATGATGACTCGGCCAAGTTTATCCGTCATTGGTTGAGCAAAAGCTAAGGCAACCACAGTTGCTTCTTTTGAGTTTGAAGTAAGTGGGTGTCTGTTGCGGCACTAATGGCGAGAGAGTCGGCGGCTTGGTTGATGCGCTGCTCAAATGCACAGAGGGCTGTTTCATAGAGGCTGGGATTGTCTGAACGAATGACTTCGTTGCTTTCTTGGGGAGAAAAATGTCCTTGAATCAAGTGTTGACCGTCAACCAAGAGAAGGCGGTTAAAGGTCTCTGGAACCTTATTTTGCTCAACCCAGCACGATCCAGGAAGATTTTTGGAATACGATGCTGGACAATGGATGATCATCGGAAAGTTTGGAGAAGATGGGAGTGTCAACTGTTCGAGTTCTGACGGAAGTACCGAAAGTGCGAGGAAGGATTTGGCACCCGAAATATGGTTCTGAAACGCTTCGAGAACCGTTCGGTACCGTCGAATGATCCATATGGGCCTTGGGGCATTGAGTTGAGCCACACTTTTGAGTTGAGGCAAGAGTGAGTCAAGCAAAATGTGGTGGGCGTGCTGCTTGCGTCTCAGCCAATCCTTGGGGGGGACGGCAAAAAATTTTTGGGGTTTTCCGTGAACTGAAATGGCGCCTTCTTCCACTAAGGACTCGAGGACAGTATAGACTGCTGATCTAGGCACTTCTGCCCGTGCAGCGATTTCATAGCCGCTCAACCCTTCGGAAGACTCTGACTCAAGCAAAGACAAATAAACAAGGCTTTCATTCTTGCTTAATCCAAGCTGATTCAAAAGTGGAATGCGCTCACGGTGACTGTTGAGAAGGGACATACAATGACCTCATTGGAAAACGACCCAATCGGGGTGGGTCAATCCGATCAATTATTTGGATATTTGGCCGGATTGACAGCGAAGTGTACAGATAAATCTACCTTTAAAGACAGTTAGTTGCAAGAGAGGTTGCTGCAGTAGGTACTGTGGATGCCATCGAAGTTCACTGGCACTTGGGTACTGCCCTGCTCGAGATAAATATCTGCTGGGAGGTTATCCTGAGAACTGCTGCCAAATTGGCATTGGTTGGCGCTTAGTGTGCCACCTGTGAGCAGATGAATCGCACCTGTACCACCTTGTGGTGGGGCACTGTTCGCTTCGAATCCAGCTGGGATTAAACTGCCGTCACAACTGAGTTCAGAGCCGAATCGGACATATGCCGCTCCACCCAATGCAGCTTGGTTTGTAGAAAGCATTGTTCCAGCCAAAAGAAGGTCCAGAGGCAGGTCATTCAGTGTGTTGCTGTCTTGTTCTCCGACCAGAAGGGCGCCTCCAAAAGAGGCTGTATTTTGGTCAAGCATGCTGTCAATCCAGTTATGGCTGCCTTCTGAAATCGCAGCACCTCCCCCATATAATGCAGTGTTTCCAGTGATTAAGTTGCTGTCAAATGAGGAAAAGGTGGCATCGCTGCTGTTGTCTCCACCCAAGCGCAATGCACCTCCAAAAGAAGTGGCGATGTTGCCATCGAAAATACTCGCTTCGATTTGGAGATTGCCATTGTAAAATAGCATTCCACCGCCCATATCTGCGCTGTTGTTCAGCCAAGTGCCTCCAGTCACTTGTAGGTCAACCTGCCAAGCATACACACCTCCACCATACGCACTGGTGTTGGCACTCCAGTCTGCATTGTTGATGGCATAAGTACCTGCACTGCCAAAGTATGCACCTCCACCAGCAGTCACGGACTCATTTTCAGAAAATGAAATGCCCTCTGCCGTCACTGAAGAGAATTCACTGTACATACCAGCTCCCCATTCGGCCATATTGGTTCCAAATGAAACCGATGTGAGGGCGGCATCACAATGTTGGAGAAAGAGACCGCCTCCCAAATCCCCACTGTTATTGAGAAAGTGTACATTCTCAAGTGTCACAAATGTGCCAGCGCCTCGACAAGCCATGCCGCCGCCATTGTGTGGCGTGTTGAGTGAGGTGTTCAAGGAACCATGACCATTCTGAATGTGGAGATCTTGGATCACAATATCTAGGTTTGAATCATCGACTAAAATGACACTGCCTTGCTGAGCACCATCAATGACCACAGGGCCGGTGGTTTGTATTTCGACATTCGATGCAACCGTAAGATTGAAGTAATAGGTGCCTTCGCAGAGTGAAAGTAGTCCATCTGAGTTTAATGTAGGGGTGGCTGCGAGTGCAGGACCACCCGTAAATTGCGATGTCATGTCTATTGCAACAGGGGTGCCTGTTTCAAAGAATGCGACAGCACCTATCTCTTCATCGATGTCAAGGTCACAATCATTGTCGACAAAATCGCAGGTCTCAGGTGCACCAGGATAGATGACGCTACCCGTAATGGGAGTGTCATCACAATCCGTATTGTCTGTGACATATCCTGCGACTGGAGCACAGGCTAAGAGCAGGGAACTGGAGTCAGCATTGGCATCTCCAAACCCATCTCCGTCATTGTCTGGGTACATGGTCAATACGCCATAGCTGTAGTCAATGTCCGGGTCTGCATCATCGATTAAGCCGTCGCAGTCATTGTCAATTTCGTCGCAAATCTCATGGGCATCAGGATGGACATTGGGGTTGGCGTCATCGCAATCATTTCCAGGTGTCACATTTGGATCAGTGGGGGTTGAATCTCCATACCCATCACCATCGGCGTCTTGCATACAGGCCTCAGGATCACTCAGTTCTGCTGCACCAGGGTAGGCATTGGGATTGGTGTCATCACAATCATCATCGTTGTCGACATAGCCTTCAGGTGCTTGGCAGTCTTCTAGACTGACATCTGGGTTACCAAAATTGTCTTCGTCGGCATCTTGATAAAAAGAGGTAAGAAGGTCTTCATCGATCTCATTGTCACAATCATTATCGAGACTGTCGCAAACCTCAACTGCGCCTGGATAGCTTAGTGGGTCAGAATCGTTACAGTCACCGTCAACGGGCACATAGCCCTCGGGCGCTTCGCAGGCCTCAAAAATAAAACCTTCGGTACCAAAGCCGTCGTTGTCGTTGTCGATGTAAAAGAGACTCTCAACGGCTTCATCAATCACACCATCACAGTTGTTGTCGATGCTGTCACACAGCTCTGGCATGTCGGGATTGATCTCGCTGTCGCTGTCATCACAGTCTTCTCCTTGAGGGAACCCATCACCATCAGCATCAATGAGGTCATTTTGCGTTTGTGAAATGTCGGCTTTGTCCGTTATACATGCGGTAAGCAGGCCAAATATAAGTGGGAAAAGAGTTATGGGGTGCATCCAGTACCGTCGCAAGCAAATGTGGCATTGTCAGCATAATTGTAATCACCAATTGTGTTGGTGAGTTCAATAGATATGTCATTAGGCGAATTTTCTG